>VBKI01000062.1 GCA_005879535.1 Deltaproteobacteria bacterium
GCAAGCCAAGGGGCAGAACGTAACTGTCACGCTGATCGACAAGCTCACGTCCGCCCAAATTCGCATCGAGTTGCTATTGAAGAAGCTGGGGCCCATCGGAAAGCCGTAAATACGGCCGGCGCGTGGCGCCTATAGCTTCGACTGCCAATGGATGCCGATGCGCGCGACGGCACTCAGCATTCAAGAGATACGGAAGCCGTCGTAGCCCCGCCAGGCGATGCGGGTTCTGGCGAACGGTGCGCGCCGTCGATACGAAGAACGGTTTATCGCGAGGAGATACCCTGCGACTCCATCACGGCCAAGACGAGCGCACCGTGCGGGTCAGTAGCGTCGAGTTCCCATGGCTGGAGGGAGTAGAAGACGCACCGAAAGGTCCGGTACCAGTCCGGTTGGACCTGAGGGAGTTCGACAAAGTCGAAACGTACACGTTCGGTCGGGGCGTGGCCCTGACGACGATCGTTGTAATCGGGATCATTGCGCCCATTACAGGGATCGCTGTGTTCGCGGCGCTCCCGAAGGGTGGTTAGGTCGATCGCGCGCAGGCGCCTCCAACACGGCTCGACTCTGCGGACTGCGGGACTGCATGTCGCCGAAGGTGGCCAGGTGCGTCCCGCGACGTGTCGCTGATCCCCGTTCACCGCTTCGCCGCCGCCGTGCTGAAGGCGTGGCACGACGAGGGCTGGAAGAAGTTCATGGACCGCGAGCGGAAGCCGGACGACCTGATCGTCCCGCGCAACGACGGCAACGCGTGGGCGGTTGGGATGGAGCCGACAGCCGGACTTGAACCGGCGACCTACGGTTTACGAAACCGTTGCTCTACCGACTGAGCTATGTCGGCCCGGACGGCGGGGGCAGCTTCTAACAGCGCGAGACTCTTGGGGTCAAGTTCGGGAACGACTCCCAACGGTTGCGCCAACGGTTTCACGGTGGCGGGCTGTGCAGGCTCTCCTCGTTGTAGTGCCTCCTCCACTTCTCGATCGTCGTCCTCGCCTCGAGCAGGTTTCGTGAAGCAGTTCTCGTTGAGAACGACCCGCCCATCGCCCTCTCGGGTCACACTATTCCTCGTCGCCGACATCGAGAGCCCTCGAGGCGGGGTGATCCGCGTTCACCCGCAGAATCTGGAGAGCGTCGTAGAGCTTCTGCAGCCTCGATGAACGACGTCGAGGGGCTCGGATCCAGCTTCTCCCGAATTCAGCTCCCCGCCGGGAACGTCCCGCACGCGGTAGTGACGTTCGCGGCAAAGGCCTGCGTTGCGCTCACGCCGAGCGATACGGATGCAGGCACGATTGCCACGCTCAGGACGCGCTCGGGCGCGACGTTGACGGTGATCGACGCCGTCTTCGCGGCGTCGGCATGCGCTTGGGCAGTGATCAGGCAGTTGCCGGAGCCGCGCACCGACGTGAACACGCCTGCGGAGGTGATGGTCCCGCAAGAGGCAGGCGCACTCCAGACCACGCCCGTATCCGTCGAGCCGGTGACGGTCGCGGTCAGCGCGACCGCTTCGCACGCGAAGGCGCTCACCGGCGAGCTAGCGCTGATGCGGACTCCACTGTCGACCGTGACGACGGCCTGCCCATTGATCGCCGAGTTCGCGGCGCTGGTTGCGACGACGTGGAAGACGCCGGAGACCGCCGGCGCCGTGTACTGGCCCGCTTGGGTGACCGCGCCCCCGCTGGCGCCCTCCTGAACCTGCCAGCTCACGGCGGTGTTGGACGTGCCCGTCACCGTCGCGCTGAACGCGATCGAGCCGCCGGGCTGGATCGTCGCCGCGGATGGTGTGACCGAGACGGTGACGACGAGCGCGGTCACGTTCACGGTCGCAGTATCGTTCTTGGAGGGATCGGCCACGCTCGTGGCGACGACGTGGTAGGTCCCCGCTGCCGAGGGGGCGGTGTAGACCCCGGCCGCGGTGACCGCGCCGCCCGCGGATCCCTCCTGCACCTTCCAGGTCGCGGCAGTGTTGGCCGTGCCGGTGACGATCGCGCTGAACGAGACGCTCCCGCTGCTCGTGACGGATGTCGTGTGCGGCGTGATGGAGATCATGACCGTCGGAGCGGGGGTCACGAGGATCGTGGAGAGCGAGGACACCGTCAGGTCAGCGACCGCTCTTGCCAGCACGTGATACGTCCCGGGTGTCGGAGGGGCGACGTAGCGGCCCGTCGCATCAATGGCTCCGCCACCGGCCTCCTGCACGGACCACGCGACGCTCGCGTTCGCCGTTCCGGTCACGATGGCGTCGAACTTCACGACGTCACCGGGCCGGATCTCCACGCTGCCAGGCCGGAGGTCGATCGAGATCGTGTTCGCGGCCGGATCGCTTGCGACGTGCGCGGGACTGCAAGCGACGACCGTCAGCGCGGCGCCGAGGATCGAGAGGCTCGCTTTCCGATGGACCATCATGCGGCATCCCCTTCGGTCGTCTCCACGCAGAGAACGACGCATCTAGCGATGTCGTCACAACGATGCGGGCTACTAGAAGCGGGCGGCTGCTTGGGCGCAAGGGAGTAGAAGTGGAAAGGTGCTCACAGAGCAACGCCACTAAAACTTTGCAGGGCGCGCCGCAGGGTGACCCGTAGTCGGGCTGTCGCGGTCCTTCTTCTCGCGCTCGAACTTGCGTCCGCTTGGAGAGTCCGCACGAGTGAACGTATGCGGCACCACACCAGCCGCCCGCTCGTGGTCGCCGGCGCACTGCACGAACAGCAACTCTTCAGGTCGTCCCAGTTCTCGATCACAGCGCGACCGACGCCTGCGTTCTTGCATTCCTGCCACCAGACGCGCCCCAGCGCTGCGAGCGGCCCGCTCTTAGCGGACGAAGTCCAAGCCGCTTTCCAATGTTGCTCGCCTGCCCGCCGGCGCCATTGACAACCGCGCCGGGCGGTCCAGACTGCCGCGCCATGAGCTCCCTCCGCAGCGTCGCGGTCGCCGCCGCGCTGCTCGCGGCGTGCAGCAAGCCTTCAGCGCCGCAAGGCCCGGCGGACGTGCAGGTCTCTACGGATCTTCATCCCGGGATGGTGGATACGGCCCTGGCGATGATCGCGCGCAACGGAGGTCCGCGCGGCCAGCGGATTGCCGGAATGCACGCGGGAGTGTCGTCTCTCCCGGGCCCGGCGGGAGCGCCGGTGGCCGGCACGGAGCAGGCTCCGAAGCCCGCTGCCGCAGGCGACGTCCGATGGGACAGCGATCCGTTCGGGGCCATCGCCGCAGCGGCCAAGGGCGAGTTGCTTCCGGCGCCGACGACCGGTCTCGACGTCCCGCCGCTGTGGAAGGATCCCGCGGGCACCTGGGTAGCCATCGGCGGACGCGCGGTGGTGTTGCTCGTCGCCACCGACGAGCTCGGCGACCACGGTGCGCCGGTCCGGTTCACCGCGCTCACCGAATCCTGGCTGAAGGGCAAGGTCGCGCTCCCATCGCCGACGGCAGGGATGGCGCTGGCCCACTTCGCGGCTCTCTACGCCGCCTGGGGCGCGGAGCGGATGGACGCATGGCTCAAGCAGCTGAAGGCGAACGAGCCCCAGCTCTACGACAACGACGATCAGGTCCGACAGGCCGTGGTCAGCGGGCGCGCCACCGTCGGCCTGGTGGCGAGCGACGAGGCGGCGAAGGCGGCGGCCAGCGCCGCGCACGTCCTTGCCGTCTATCCGAATCAGAAGAGCATCGGCACGTTCGTCTGGCCCACTGCTCTCTCGGTGCCGAAGTCTGCGAAGAACCCAGAATCGGCGCAGAAGCTCGCCGAGCGCCTCGCGGACCGCAGCATCGAGCAGCTCCTCGTCGCGCGCGTGCCCGGGTACCTCCCTCTGCGCAACGACATCCCTGTTCCGCCCGGAGTGCGATCCGCGGCGAACCTGGTCGTGGTCTCTGTCGACCCCGCGCGCATCGTGACCGAAATCGGGCAGCGCAAAGCCGCGCTTGCCGCTTGGGCGGCATCGATCCCGCACTCGCTTCCCGGCGGTGCGCAGGCGCAGACGAGATGAATTCCTAGCCCGAGGGGATTCCCGGCAAACGGGCGATCCCGAGCAGCTCGCGCATCGGCAAAGCCGCGTCCAGCTCGCGGCGCGGCCGCCCTTCCCGGAGCACATAGCGGTTGCGCCTGCCGGCGCGCTCGCGAAGCAGATATCCGCCTTGCTCGAGCTCGGAGACGATCCGCTGCACGGCGCGCTCGGTGATCCCGATCCGATCGGCCACCTCGCGCAAGGTGACCGATGGGTCCTGCGCGATGCAACGCAGGACGTAGAAGTGATTGGTCAGAAAGCCCCAGGTCGGTTCGCCCATGCAGCCCATCCTGCACCGGGCGGCGATCCCGTCCAGAAAATCGCGATCCGCTAGTCTGGCTTCGCCGCCGGCCGCCCCGTGACGTCCTGCAGGTCGAGGGGCAGCTCGATCGACGGCAGCACGATCTTCGGCAGCTCGGGAAGCGGCGGCAGCGGTTGCTGCGCCACCACGAGCGCCGCCCGCTTGCCGATGTCGTCTTCGCGCGGGGTCAGCCCAGTGAGCCAGGTGATCACCTTTTCCAGCGTGTGGAAGAACCGGAAGCGGAAGAGCGCCTCGTTCAGCCAGCCGACGGTGATGCAGTAGTACTTCGCGTACGGCGCCGAATGATGGACCGCATGGTGGTCGGGCGGCAGGATCAGACCGGCGCGCTGCAGCAGACTGGCGATCTTCGGCGGCGCATCCATGTGCGCCCACTTGTGGAACTGATTCGTGCCGAAGATGGCGAGGCACATCGCGAATGTCATCGCCGCGAGGAAGAACCAACCGGTCTCGTCCGGCAAGAGCGCGGCGCCGGCGGCGGCAGGAATGGAGATGAAGCAGTTGTTTCCGTTGGTCTCCACGAAGCCGTGCCTGGTGATCTCCTTTTGATCGACGTGGTGCTCTCGAAACGGCCGGATCAGCGCCTTGCCGATGAACGGCCAGTCCGCCGTCCCCCACGTATCCGCCGTCCAATGCACGAAACCGGAGACGAAATCGCCCGCGACGAACCCCACCATGAAAGCGGCGAGCGCGAGGAAAGGGCTCCGCACGATGCGCGGGATGATCTCCGAGAGCAGCCACGCCATCGTCACCGCGTAGATGATGATGCTGGCGATCTCGAACCTGCGCACCGCGGCGCTGTATCCCTGGCGCAGGACATCGCGGTCGCGTTGCCGGATCTCCAGATCGCTCATGAAGCCGCGCTCCCCCTCCGGGCTTCTTCAGTCTGGCACAGGTGATCACGCGGCGGGAATTCGCGGCCAGGATTCGCCGCCCGCCCGCCGCAAGCATTGCGGGAGGTAGGCGTTTGAGCCACAAGTACGCACATGCGCGTCACCCTGATCGCCGTGCTCGCCATCGTCTCTTGCAAGCAACAACTCCCCGCGCCCGCGCAATCCGGCGTCGCCGACGTCACCATCACCGAGAAGGGATTCGAGCCCGATCGGATCCAGGTGAAAGCCGGCCAGCAGGTCACGCTGCGCTTCACGCGGAAGGTGGCGCAAACCTGCGCGGACGCCGTCGACGTGCAGGGAGATCCGGTCCGCCACATGCTGCCGCTGAATGCGCCCGTCGACGTGAAGGTGACTGCGCCAAAGTCGGGGGAGCTGGCCTTTGCGTGTCCGATGAACATGTACCGCGGAGCGATCGTCGTGGTCGTGCAATAGGAGGCCTGCATGCATCTCGCGCTGCTGCACGATGGACGCCCCGCCCTCCTCCGCGTCGAAGGACCCGCCGGGGCGCCGGCGGCGCTCTTCTTCCATCCTTTCCCGCTGCACGCCGACGCCTGGGAGGAGATGCTCGCCGTTTGCGCGTCCGCGGGACTGTGCGCGGCGGCTCTCGATGCTCCCGGATTCGGCGGCACGCCCCCGCTGGGCCACGCCACGACCATGGATCATCTCGCCGGGCTGGGCGCGGCGGCGCTCGATGCGCTCGGCGCCGCGAAGGCGGCTATCGTCGGATGCTCAATGGGCGGTTACGCCGCGATGGCGTTCGCGCGGAGGTTTCCCCAGCGGATGAAAGCCGCCGTGTTGATCGCCACCAAGGCCAGCGCCGACACCGAGGAAGCGCGCCGCAATCGCGAGCGTCAGGCAGCGCTGGCGCTCGACAAGGGCGCGCAGGCGGTGATCGCCGAGTTTGCCCCGAAGCTGCTCGCGCCGCAGGCGCCGCAATCGATCCGCGACCGCGTGGAAGCGCTCGCCGCACGGGCGACGGCGCAGGGTATCGCCGACACGCTGCGCGGCATGGCGCAGCGACCGGACTCCACGCCCGACCTGCCGGGATGGAGCGTGCCGTGCCTGGTGATCGCGGGCGAGCAGGATCAGCTCATGCCGCGTGCGGAAATGGAGAAGATCGCCGCCGGCGTGCGCGGCGCGACGCTGGAGGTGATCCGCGGCGCCGGGCACCTTCCGTTTCTCGAGAATCCCGCCGCCGTAGCTCCTCTGCTCGTCGCGCACATCCGTAAGTCCGTGTAGGCCAGCGAGGCGGGCCCACGGTCCTCCGTGGCTTGTAGGGGCTCCCGTACAAGTCCCAACCTGAGTCGCAACCACATCCATCACGGAGCGACTCTCAATGGCTTCTTACGATACGTCCTACGAATCACAGGTCCATTCCACCGGCGCCGATCGCCCGCTGCGCCTGAGCTGGAGCGGAATCATCGGCGGAACTGCCCTCGGCTGGAGCATCTTCTCGCTGCTCTCGCTGATCGGCGCCGCGATCGGGTTTGCGAAATTCGATCCGTACTCGGCGCAACCGGCGAGCGGGCTCGGCGCCGGTTCCGGCGTCTTCGGAATCATCGCCTTGATCGCTTCGTCCTTTCTCGGCGCGTTCTTTGCCGTCCGCATCGCCGGCAGCCGCGAGCGCAACGACGCGCTCTTCCACGGCGGAATCTGCTGGGCGCTCTCCATGCTGATCGGAGCGCTCCTCGCGATCGGCGCGGCGCGGACCGCGGCCCAGAGCGCGGCGTCAATCGCCTCCGGCCCGCGGGTGCAGGCGAAGGCCCAGCGGGAAGGCAATCTCCGAGATCGCTCAGCCGGACCCACCGCGCAGGACCGCGAGCGCGCATCGGAAACGGCCGACACGGCAGCGAAGAGCAGCGGCGCGGCGGCAGGCGGCGCGTTCCTCGCTCTGGTCGCTGCTTTGTTCGGCTCCATCGCGGCGGCAAGCCGCTCCTCCGGGCGATCGCTCGCCGAGGAGTTCCGCTTCCACAGACGCCATGGAAACGGCGGCGGCGCGCGTTCCGCGGATTCCGTTTCCTCCGCGCGCGCCGACGACGAGAGGCGTCCGCAGATGTAAGCGTGGAAGCGGCGCGCGCCCTACCCGCGCGCCTTGTGGCCGCACAGTCGCCGGATGCGAGACTCCCCCGTCGAACATCGATCGACGGAAGGAGGGGTTCCACATGTCGGAGACGAGCTTCACGGACGATTTGAAACACATGGTGCGCCACACGGCGGACCGCGTGCAGAATGGACTGCAGCCGGCGCTCGGTAATCTCCGCGCGCTGCCGAAGGCCACGAAGATCAAGATCGGCGCCTGCGCCGCGGCCATCGTGCTCTTCGTCGGCGGGCTCGCGCTGCGGGGCAATACTCCTGCCGCCATCGTCGACGCCCCGCCGGTGCGGACCAGCGACGTCCGCGCCGCTCCCACGGAAACGCGGCAGGCCGCGCGCAATTACGCCGTGGCCAAGGCGGAGCAAGCGAACGGGTCCTACCGCGCCGCGGCCGAGAACTACGCGAACGCGGCCCGCCAGGGCAACAAGCGCGCGCTGACGAAGCTGGTGGCGATGACCCACGCGAAGAAGTGCGAGGCCCGCTCGGAGGCCGCCGACGCGTTGGGCACCCTGCGCGGCAAGAAGGCCAAGCTCGCGCTCAAGAAGCTCGCGCACGCGAAGTTCAAGGACGAGGCGCGCAACCCGGGCATCTTCTCCTGCAGCAGCCGGCGCGCTGCGCAGAAGGCCCTGGAGCGCCAGGCCAGAGGGTAGGCTCGCCGGCGGCGCGCGACCGGAACGGGCCGCGCGCCGCGTTGGTGGGGGCTTACTTCCACCCAGGGAACGGCCAAATCGGCTTGCCGGACTGGAGCTCCTTCGGCCAGACGGTGACGAACTTGCCGTTCTGGATCTGCTCGACCAGCATCTGGTGCTTGTTCTGGTTCGTGTACCCCTCGTAGTCGGCGAACTTTACCGTGCCGTCGAGGGTCTCCCAGCTGCCGCCGTCGAGCGCCGCGCGGGTCTTCTCGCGGTCGCCGTTCGACTGCGAGGCGGCCTGGGCCAGGATCCACATCGCCGTGTAGGCAGTGGCCGCGTGGTAGCTGGCCGTCTTGCCGTACCGCTCCTGGTACGTCTTCGCGAACTCCTTCGCTCCCGGCCAGGAGACGGCGGCCGTCCACTGCGTGCTGGAGAAGATGCCGTTCGAGACGGCGGTCTCCTTGGCGAACTGCGCGTTGGCGAAGCCGGCGCCGGCGCCGAGGAACGCCATCGGCGACAACCCGATCTCCCGCGACTGGCGCATGAGGAGGATGGCGTCCGCGACGTAGGAGACCATGAACACGATGTCGGGATTTGCGTTCTTCACGTTCACCAGCGTGGAGCGGTAGTCCGGCGATCCCTTCGAGTACGCCTCGTTGAAGACCACCTTCAGGCCCTTCTTCTCCGCATACTCCTTGGCGGAGCGGCCTCCCGAGACGCCGAAGTCGGTGTTCTCGTTGAGGATGCCGAGGGTCTTCGGCTGTCCGAACGAGAGCGCCATGTCGAGCAGCACCTGCGCGTAATCGTTCGTCGTCGCGGAGACTCGGAAGACGTACTTGTATCCCTGCCGGGTGATCTCCTCCTTGGAGGCGACGGGATTCACCAGCGGGACCTTGTAGCGCTCCGCAGTCTTCGCCACGACGCTGGTCACCGCCGACGTATACGCGCCCACGACGCCGGCCACGTTGTCGCGGGTGGCGAGCTTCTCCATGGCGCCGATGCCCACCTGCGGCTTGCCGGTGTCGTCCTCCCAGATGGCCTGCACCTCGATGTTCTTCTTCTTCAGATCCTCGATGGCGAGCTTGATGCCGTTGCTCAGGTCTTCGCCGATGGGCGCCTCGGGACCGGTCATCGAGTTCACGATGCCGATCTTCACCGGAGCGGCAGCGGCGGAGGTGGCGATGAGGATCGCGGCAGCGAGCAGGATTCGTCCGACAGGCATGCGTTGACTCCTTCGTTGGTCGGGGAGCGCATTAAGCACACCCAGCGCGACTTTTCCACCACGCCAACGGCGCTTGACGCTGCGACGGCTGCGAAGGTACGAAACGCCCACCGTCCTCCCGGGAGGCTCGCGTGGCCGCGTCGATCGAGATCCTCTACCTCCGCTTCCCGGTGCACCCGAACATCACCGTGATCCAGATCGGGCCCGGCATCCAGCGCATCGACAAGGAAGGCGACAGCTACTTCGTGATCGGCACCGAGGACGGCCCGCTGGCGGGCAAGAAAGTGGAGATCCCGGGCGACAACGTAGCCGCCATCCAGTGGACGCTGGACGAGCCCGCGATCAAGACGAGCTGATGGACAAGGCAGAGCGGCTCCTCGACCTGGTCGCGCTCCTGCTCGACGCGCGGGAGCCCGTCTCGTTCGCGGAGCTGCGCGATCTCTTTCCCGACGAGTACGGCGGCAGCCGCGCCGCGGCGGAGCGCAAGCTCGAGCGCGACAAGGCGGAGCTGCTGGACCTGGGCGTCCCCATCGAGTACGTCGCGCCGGAGCAGCTCGACGAGCGCGACCTGGGCGGCTACCGCATCGATCGAAAGACGTTCTTCCTGCCCGATCCCAGGCTGCTGCCGGAGGAATCCGCCGCGCTCTACGCGGCTGGCGCCGCGGCGCTGGCCACGCGCGAGTTTCCCTTCGCGCAGGATCTCCAGCACGCGCTGCGCAAGATCTCCCTGGCCGGCGACACGCACGCGGTCGGGAACGAGGCCGCGCGACGCCTGCTGGTCGTCCGCCCGGGAGATCCGCTCCGGGTGGAAAAGCTGCGCACGCTGGGCGACGCGGTCGCTCGACGCAAGCGCGTCCACATCCATTACGAGGCGCCGCCGGGACTCGACGGCAAGCCCGGCAACCGCACCGAGCGCGACGTCGAGCCGTGGGGCCTCGCTTTTCGCGGGCGCGCCTGGAGGCTGGTGGGCCGCGACCCGGAGAAGGGACAGCGGGTCTTCCTGGTGGAGCGGATCGCGCGGATCGAGGTCAATCCGCAGAAGCCGCACACGCCGGACTTCGATCCTCCGGAAGATTTCGACGCCGGCGATGCGGCGGCACGATCCAGCAAGCCTTGGCTGTGGGAGCACCATGCTCCGGAACAGGTCGCGCTGCGCTTCGCCAAGGGAAGCGAAGCGATCGGCGAGCGCCTGTTCGATGCGCCGGACGGCCGCCTGACGGTGACGAACCTCGAAGGGCTCGTGCCTCAGCTGCTCTCGCTCGGGGACCGGGTCTCGGTCGAGTCGCCGGCCGCTGCGCAAGACAAGGTCCGCACCGCGTTGCTGCGCATCCAGGAGAAGGTGCGTAGCGCGCCCGAGCCGTCCGCCGAAGCGTTCGCGCCCGCGCGGTCCGAGGCGCGCGCAGAGCCTGGCCCCGTCGCGGAGCCGCAGCTGAAACGGGAGAGACTGCGACGTCTGCTCCTCATCGTTCCCGCTGCCCGGCGCAGGCCGGGCGTGAAGCTCGCCGATCTCGCCCGCGAGCTCGCCCTCGACCCGCAGGAGCTGCGCCTCGACATCGACCTTCTCGGCCTGGTGGGCCGCCCACCCTTCTCGCCCGACGATCTGATCGACATCAGCGTCGACGAGCGCGACCGCGTGACGGTGTCGCTCGACCAGAGCTTCTCGCGGCCCCCCCAGCTCACACCGCTGGAGGCGCTCGCCCTCGGCGCGGCGGCGGAAGAGGTAGCGCCGGCGGATCCGGCCGTCCGTTCCGCGCTGGCCAAGCTCACCGGCCAGCTGCCGCCCACCGCCCGGCAGCTCTACGCGCAGCTCGCTCGCCGCGTCGTCGCTTCGACGCCAGCGCCGCGAGGCGCGCAGCAGATCCTCACGCAGCTCCGCTCCGCCGCCGAGCAGCACCGGGAAGTGGCGCTCGAGTATGACAAAGAAGGACGCGGTGCCGCCGGCGAGCGCGCCCTGCGCCCGCAAGGCGTCATCGATCATGGCGGCGTCTGGTACGTCATCGGCCACGACGTCGGACGCGAGGCGGAACGCACGTTTCGCGTCGACCGCATCCTCGCCGTCCGCGAGACCGGACAGACGTTTCCCGATCCCGGTCCGCTCGATCCGGTGCGTTTCCAGCGCGAGCAGCTCTTCTTCCCCAGCGGCCGCGAGCAGGCGGTCACGCTGAGGTTCTCGCGCGCGGCAGCGGCATGGGCGCTGCAGCGATACGGCTCTCGCGCGCGCCAGCTCGCCGACGGGCGGGTGGACGTCCTGATCGAAAGCACCGGGACGGGCTACGCGGTGCAGCTCGCGCTTTCGCTCGCCGGCGAAGCGGAGATCGCCGCTCCTCAACATGCGCGCGAGGCGCTCCGCGACGAGGTCGAGCGCGCACTGCGACGAACGGAGGACGGCACATGATTGGATTCGCGGTCGCACTCCTTGCCCAGGCCACCACTCCGCCGCCCGGTCCCGTGACCGGAGCGCGCACGCCGCCGGAAATCTTCGAGCAGCGGTGCAAGATCTGCCACGGCGCGGACGGCAAGGCGCAGACGAAGAAAGGCCGGCAGCTGAAGGCCAAGGACTTCACGCGCCCGAAGTTCCAGCAGCACACCACCGACAAGGAGATCGTCGACGCCATCACCAACGGGATCAAGAAGCGCAAGATGCCCGCCTTCAAGGACAAGCTCTCGCCCGAAGAGATCCAGGCCCTGGTCGGATACGTGCGCGCCTTCGGAAAGAAGTGACACGACGCACATTGACATGAGAGACAAACGCCCCTAGAAACGCGCGCCCCGGCGATGACGCACGGCCCGTGCGCCGCTACCCCCGATCGGAGGAAGATTGGCAGCGAGAGTCGTCACCAGCGAAGCACGGTCCACCATCTATACGGAAGCGATGGAGGTGTTCCATCGCGCGGCCGACCTGATCGGACTCGATCGGCGCGTCCGGATGGAGCTGGAAGAGCCGGACTACGAGCACATCTTCTACGTCACCGTGAAGTTGCACACGCGCCTCGCGCCGCTCGCGCAGGACGCGGACCGATTCAAGGACCTGCCCGACAGCGAGCTGCTCCCGGACGGCCTCGAGCCGCTGCTCGACGGCAGCTTCGTCTTCAAGCGCCGCGCGCTGATCGGCGCGAACCTGTCCATGCGAGACGGCGTGGTCCGCCTCAAGGGCAAGGGCCTCTACAAGGTGGTCCCGGGGCGGCCGGAGCGCTTCAAGGCCTACCGCGTGCAGCACAACCAGGCGCGCGGCCCGTACAAGGGCGGCACGCGCTTCCATCAGGACGTCTCGCTCGATCTCTTCAAAGTGCTCGCAGCGGAGATGACCTGGAAGACCGCCATCTCCGACGTGCCGTTCGGGGGCGGCAAAGGCGGGATCAAGGTCGATCCGAAGAGCCTCAGCTCCGAGGAGCTGGAGGCGCTGACGCTCCGTTACATGTACAGGCTCAAGCCGCTGATCGGGCCGGACCTCGACATCCCCGCGCCGGACGTCGGAACCGACGGCACCATCATGGGGCTGCTGCTGCGCCAGTACACCGACGGCGAACGGGAGCGGCACAAGCTCCGCGGCGTGGTCACCGGGAAGGATACGCGCATCGGCGGATCCGAGGGCCGCGTCAAGGCCACTGGACAGGGGCTCGCGTACTGCATCCAGGAGTGGTTCGCCGAACGCGGCGCCACTCCAGCGGGCAGCACGTTCATCCTGCAGGGATTCGGGAACGTCGGGTCGAATGCCGCCGAGATCCTCTGCGGCCTTGGGGCGCGCCTGCTGGCGGTGAACGACGCCGGGGGCACCATCTTCAATCCCAACGGCATCGACGTGATCGACCTCATCTCGTACGTTTACGAAAATCCCCGCAACCTGCGGCGCACCGTGGGCGGGTACCCGAAGGCGCAGCAGATCTCCAAAGCGGACCTCTGGGACGTGGACGCCGACATCTGCATTCCCGCGGCGCTGGGAGGCGAGATCACCGGCCCGGTCGCGGAGCGCCTCAAGTGCAAGCTGATCGCCGAAGGGGCCAACGGCCCGACGACCCCGGAAGGCGACCGCGTGCTGGCGAAGCGCGGCATCGAGTTGATCCCCGACATCATCGGCAACGCCGGCGGCGTTACCGTCAGTTACTACGAGTGGATCCAGAACAAGCGCATGGAGCATTGGAGCGAGACGGAGGTGAACGGGCGTCTCGAGCAAGCGATCAAGTCGAACTACCGGATCATCCGCGACATCGCCCGCAACCTGCCGCGCAGGACCGCCACGCACAACAGCTCCCGCTACTGCATCGGCAAGGAGATCGACATGCGCACCGCCGCGATGGTGCTGGCGCTCAAGCGCATCGAAGCGCACTACCAGCTCGAAGGGTTCTCACAATAATCACCGTGCCGAGACGTCGGCCAAGCGGCCGCGGCGCTCGTACAGGACGACGGTCCAGGTCCGCCAACCCGCGTCGGCTGGCGCACCCGCTTCGGGACGGCAGATGTGCGCGTGCGCGTCGGTCGCCGAAGGCAGCGGCGGATCGCAGGCGAAGGCGTGCTCCGCCATCCACTGCCGCGCTCCCTCGATCTCGCGCCCTTCGGGGATGTAGACGAGCAGGCGCGCCCGCGCGTCCTCGACGTTCTTCGGCCAGGCGAACGGCTCCCGCTTCGGGCCGCTGCAGGCGAGCAGCGCGAGCGCGAAAAGGCGAAACTTCACGGCGGCGAAAGTAGACTAACCTGCGTCGCCTTGCACTGGACCGACGAAGACCACCCGCTGTGGACCTGGCTCTTGCGCGCGTGCGCGGCGGCGATGGTGGTGCCGCTGTGGTCCGCCGCGCACCTCCCCTTCACCGATCTTCCCCAACACGTATCGGCCATCGCCACCCTGCGGCATTGGTGGGACCCGACGTGGAAGACGCAGGAGTACTTCACGCTCGAGCTCGGCCAGACGCAATACCTGCTCTACTACCTGGTGGGCGCGGCGCTGGCATTCCCCTTCGGCACCGCCGAGCGGGCGAACCTGATCCTGCTCTCTGCCATCGCCGTGGCGTACCCGTATTCGCTGCGCGCGCTGTTGCGCGCGCTCCGCGCCGACATGCGCCTGGCGCTCTTCGCGTGCACGCTGTTCTGGAGCCAGGCGCTCTTGATCGGGTTCTTCAACTACGTCGCCGCGATGCCGCTCGCCATCTGGGCGCTCGCGCTCACGCTGCGCGAGACGGAATCGCCCTCGCGGCGGAACCTGTGGATCCTGGCGGGCGCTGGAGCGGCGCTCTTCTACCTGCACCTCTCGGCGTTCATCTTCTTCGCGCCGGTGGCGGCGGTGATCTCCGTCGGCGTGCCACGGCTCGCGCCGATCCGCGAATGGCCCCGCAAGCTGCTCTGGGCGGCCCCCATCGCCGTGCTGTCGGTGCTCTGGCTGGTGAATAGCCCGGTGGTGCACCCGGAAACGGTGGGCTGGCGTCAGCCGATGGCCGTGTACTGGGAGGCGCCGGCGACTTCGCTGCGCAACGTCACCGACGCGCTGCTCGACATCTGGCGCGGTCCCGAGGACGAATGGTGCCTCCTCGGGCTGCTCGCCGCCGCCGCGCTCCTCGCCTGGCCGCAGCGGCGGGACGCCGAGGAGCATCCCTGGCGGCGCGGGCTGGTGGCGGTGTGGCTCGTCTGGGCGGCGCTGCTCTACCTTGCCTTCCCCGTGTCCATCGGGTGGATGTGGCAGCTCAACGAGCGCTACGCGCTGATCTTCGCGCTTCTCGTCCCGGCGCTCTTGCGGCCCGCGCGCGGCCTGCGGGGAGCGCTCCCGCTGCTGCTGGTCGCGGCGACGGGCTTCTTCGCGGCCGGGTGCGCCCTGGCGAACATCCGCGCTTTCGAGCGCGAGGTAGGGCCCTTCGACGCCGTCCTGGCGCGCGCGCAGCCAGGGCGGCGTCTGATCGGAATGATCTTCGAGCACAACTCGCGGTACGCGAAGTTCAGCTCGTTCCTCCATTTCCAGGCCTATTACCGGGCGCGGATGGGAGGGATCGCCTCGTTCTCCTTCGCCGAGCTGCCGCAGTCTCCGCTTCGCTACCGTCCCGCGAGCGCGCCGCCGCCGCATCCGCCCGGCTGGGAGTGGCACGCGAATACGTTTCGCAACGACCTGGACGGCTATTATTACGACTACGTTCTCGTGGGCGGTGTGATCGACCCGTTCGCCCGCCCGCAGCCCGGGCCGCGCTGGCGCCTGCTGGCGCGCGAAGGCCGCTGGGCGCTGTACGAGAAGGAGGAGTAGCGGATGACGACGATCGGGATCGTGGCGTTCGACGACGTCGAAGAGCTGGACTTCGCCGGGCCTTGGGAAGTGTTCGGGATGGCCCGCAAGCTGCGCGACCAGGGCGACCGCCTGCTGCTTCTGGCGGAGCGCGAGGCCCCCATCCGCTGCGCCAAGCTGATGCGCGTGCTGCCCGACCTCACCTTCGCTCAAGCGCCGAAGCTCGACGTGCTGCTGGTACCGGGCGGCGTGGGCACGCGGCGCGAGGTGAAGAACGAGGCGATGACCGACTTCCTCCGACGCGCTGGAGCGCAGGCGAGCTGGGTGACGAGCGTCTGCACCGGCTCGTTGCTGCTGCACGAGGCGGGCTTCGCTCGCGGCAAGCGGGTGACGACGCACTGGACGTTCATCGAGCAGCTCCGCGATCGCGGCGAGGTGACGGTGTTGGAGAACGAACGCTACGTCGTCGACGGGAACCTTGTCACCGCCGCCGGCGTCTCTGCGGGTATCGACATGGCGCTCTGGCTGACGGGGCAGATCTGGGGCGAAGAGTTTGCTCGCAAGGTGCAGAAGCAGATCGAGTACTTCCCGCGGCCTCCGTATACTTAGTGGATCGACGGGCGGGCGCTATAGTCGACGATCCGCTCGGATCCTGGAGAGCGCGAACGAAGGTCGGTGACAATGAGTGCGGATGGAACAGGAACCGCGCCTCGGGCTGGAAACGTCGACCCGATGATCCTGTTCTCGGTCTGGAACTGGCTACCTGCATTCTACGTGGTGGCGCAGACACAGCATCTGCCGACCGCTTCGAAGCGACTTCACCTCAGCGTGTCTGCCCTTTCACGAACAATTCGTCTGTTGGAAGCGGCTGTCGGACGTCCGCTGTTTCACCGCACCGGCCGGAATCTGCAGCTGAACGCTCATGGAGAAGGGTTGCTCTTGGCCGTCGAGCGTTCGATCGGCGTTCTCGCGCCCGAATTCGATCGCCTTACCGCGAACGGGTTCGCGTCCGCATTGCATATCGGCATCGCGGATCCTCTCAGCCAGGGCGTCGTCATGCCGGTCGTGCGAAGCATGCAGCTCGAACATAGCGACTTCGTGCCCTTTCTTCATGGCTGCGTCGACGGCGCAGAGGCGAGCAAACTGCTCTTGACGGGCGATCTCGATCTCGTCCTGTCTTCCGAGCGACTGTCAGAGAAGGCGCTTGCCGCGGAGTCCCTCGGGCAATTTTCGAATGGTGTCTACTGTGGCCTCGGACATCCGCTGTTCCAGGTTCCGTCCGCGGGGCAGGCAGCGATTCTGCGGCATCCCTTCGTCGTTTGCTTCCCGCGTGGAAGCGCCTGGCCCGCCGTTCTGCAGAGGAAGATCGGGGTATACGTGAATCATGAGGAGACCGCGCTCGATCTCTGTCTCGGGGGAGAATTCCTCGCGGTCCTTCCGGACGTGATCGCGCATTCCTACGTCACGCACGGCGCTTTGTGCCGACTTCCCCTACCCGGTGTTTCTGCGACCCCCCTCTTCGTTACTTGCCGCGCCGGCGACGAATCGCGGGACTGTATCGGTGCAGTTGTCCGCGCGGTCCATCATCACTTGGAAGGCCTCGGTGCTCTCGAGCTGCGGGCCCCGCGGATGCGAACCGCCCGGGTCCGTCAGGGATGCGCCAGACCCGGTACGATCGCGTGCGAGGAGGACGCATTCCGATTCGGGGATTCGCTGCTGGTCCGCGCCGAGTACGCTGCAGCGCAGCGCGCATACCGCGCCGCGCTGCGCGCACCGGCTGGGTCAGCGCGCGAGCGCGCCAAGTATCTGCTACGGCGCGCGCGCATTTCCCTCATGACCGCGAAATATGCGGCAGCTTACCGGGATTGTCGCGAAGCGCTGACGCTTGACGCGAGTCCCGCACAGCGCGCGAGCGCCGAGTCGATGCTTGCCCTCGCGCATTGTTATCGCGGAGAGCTCTCGTTTGCGCACAATGCAGTCTCCCGCGCGCGCGCCGGTCTCGGAGAAGCGATACGCATGTCCCGGACCGAAGGACTGAAAGCAACCGTGGACGTGGCGCGGGCGGAAGGGACGCTGTTCGTCGTCACCGGCCTGCCACGGAAAGCAGTCCGCTCTTACGTGCGCGGAGCAAACGCCGCCAGCGAATTGTCCAATGCCTGGGAGCACTCGATCGCCCTCGGCAACATCGCGGATGCCTACCTGCACGCGGGAAAGGCGGAGAGCGCCCTCCGCTACTTCGATCAGGCTGCCCGGCAGAAAGACGCCATCGGTGATCGATGGGGTATGTGTTACCTGCACCATGGGCGCGCATTCGTCTTTCTCGAGCGCGGCCACGTCGATCGCGCGCTCCGCGAAGCGGCCACCGGTCTCAAGCTGGCAATCGGCGTGTCGGATCTGAAACTCGTCGCAATGCTGAACATCCTCCTCGGCCGGGCGCATCTCGCGAGATCGGACTTGAAGGGTGCGCAACGAGCGTTCCGGTTCGCGCGAACGGCCGCAACACGATGCAAGGCGCGGTACGAGATGATCCAGGCGACGATTGGACTCGTCGACGTCGAGCTGAGTCACGGCGATGTCCGAACGGCCTTCGATCGAGCGATCCGCGCGCAGGCTCAGGCCGCGCGCAGCGGATCGAAGGACGCTCTCGCAGCCGCCCTGACGACGTGTGCCGCTGTACATATCCAGCGCGGCAGCGACGATCAGGCCCGACAGCTCCTGGGCTCGGCGCGCAAGCTTGCGTCGCGCCTGCCACGCTTCTACGGCTTTTGGTTCGCCGTGAGCGGTGGGCGTCCCGGGCATCTCCATATGTAGAACGATCCATCCCGATCACTGCGATGGACGCCGATCCCCGGCGGAGCGAACCTCAAACGTTCGCACCGCGCAAAACTGGGAGAGGCCACCGTGAAAACGACGTTCGTCACCGCAGCCGTCTTCCTCTTCGCTTGCAAAAGCCCCGCTCCCGCGGAAACGCCGCAGAACATCGCAGTCAAGCAAGCCCCCGAAGAGAGCTATCAGAAGTCCATCGACGACAGCGCGAAGAAGATGCTCGAACGAGGGCGCGATATCTTCCGCGACGAGAGCTTCGGTAGCGAGCAGTTCTGGGGCGACAAGCTGCGCCTTCACGAGGTGATCGCCGGCGAGAAGCACGGCGGAACCGGCCAGGGGCTCACGCCGCGCACTGCCTTGGCCCTTGGCTTGCGGGTCGATTTCGGCCGGGTGCCGAGCGCTCTCGGTGACGTCATCAAGGGCGGCACGCTCAGCTTCGACGATGCCGAGAACACCAACAACCTTCTCAAGCACGATGCCGTCGTCGGAGTGAAGGCCTTCTACGAAGGCGACCGGATGGTTTCGGTCGGGATCACTTGCGCGCTCTGCCACTCGACCACCGACGACAACTTCGGCAAGGGAATCGGCCGGCGACTCGATGGGTGGCCCAACCGCGATCTGGACGTGGGAAAGATCGTCGCGCTGGCGCCGAATCTGAAGCCGATTGCGGAGCTGCTGGGCGTCGATGTCGCCACCGTCAAGAAGGTGCTGGAGAGCTGGGGGCCGGGAAAGTACGACGCCGAGCTCCTGATCGACGGGAAGGCTTTCCGGCCCGACGGCAAGAGCGCCGCCACGCTCATCCCCGCCGCCTTCGGCCTCGCCGGCGTGAACCTGCACACGTACACGGGCTGGGGCACGGTGACGTACTGGAATGCATACGTGGCAAACACGCAGATGCACGGCGTGGGGACGTTCTTCGATCCGAGGCTCGACGATGCGAAGAAATTTCCCGTCGCGGCGAGAGCGAAGACCGGACATGCGCGGCCGAAGGTGGATCACGTCACCGAGAACCTCGCGGCGTTGCACTTCTACCAGCTGGCCATTCCTCCGCCGAAGCCGCCGGACGACTCCTATGACAAGAGGCTCGCGGCGCAGGGCCAGGCGCTCTTCAATGGCAAGGCAACCTGCGCGCGGTGTCATGTGCCGCCGCTCTTCGTCGAGCCGGGGTGGTCGATGCATACGGCGGAGGAGATCGGGATCGATGATTTTCAGGCGCGCCGTTCGCCGGACGAGCGATATCGGACGACGCCGCTGCGCGGATTGTTCGTGCGCGCGAAGGGCGGCTTCTATCACGACGGCCGCTTCGCCACGCTGGGAGACGTGATCGATCATTACGATCGCCACTTCAAGCTGGGGCTGACCGAGAACGAGAAGACCGCGCTGGCGAACTATCTCCGTTCGCTTTGATCGGAAGCACGTATACTCAATGGATTGAGCCGCGCGCGCCGTTCTGGGGTGATTGTGTACTAACGAACTTGAGCCCGATTCCGCGCATCCCCGACCGGCTCGCGTCCGCACGGGCGAAATTGATGTAGCACTGGTAGCGGACTTCCCCTTCCAGCGTCATCTCCGCTCCGCCGTTCGGAGAGGAGAACGTCACAGAGACCCGGGTGCCGAGCGGGAACGGCTCGCGGGTTTCGATGAACATCCCGGTATCCGTGATGTTTCGTCCGATGCCGCTGGCGATTCCCCGGTCGCCTTCGAGAAAGACCGGGAACGCCTTGTCGAGCTTCCCTACCGCGATGGCAGGCTTCAGTTCCGGCTGTACTTTTTCCGTACGGCTGGACATGGGCCGAACGCGCTCCCGCTTGGCTGGACGGCCGCACCCTAGGTGCGGGGCGACACTCCGTCAAGAAAGCGGGCGGCGGCCGGTCGCGCGCCGGACAGCGGCAGCTTAGATTGAAACCATGAAGGGCCACCTGGGCGCCGTGCTCACCACCGGGCTTGCCGCCTTGGCGCTCGCGCTCGCCCTTCTCCAGGCAGCGGTCGTCGCGCACGGCGCGCCGAAGATGGAAGGGGTCACCGCTGCTCGGTCCGGTCCGACCAATCGCTACTCTGCGCCCGGTGGTCGCTCCGGTATCCCCTGGGTACCGGCGGAGAAGGTGCAACCGCAGAAGCCCGCGCCGCTCCCCGAGAACCCCGAGGGCCGCACGCCGCCGAATCGGCAGCAGGAGGAACATCGCCCTCCTCCGCCATCGCGGTTTCGCGGCACGCAGCCGCGCCTCGGGCCGCAACCCGCCCGCAAGGCTGCGGCGTAAAGCACAGGCTACTTACTTTACCCGGACCGGAACGTACGTCGTCGACTGGCCGTGCTTGATGCGCAGGAGCGCCGTGTCGCCCTTTTTCACGCTCTTGACGGCGGTCCGATAATCCGACGCGGAGCCGACGGGCCGCCGATTCACCTCGACGACGATGTCGCCGGGCTCGAGACCGGCGTCCGCCGCCGGCGAGTCCTGCGCGACGTCCACTACCACCGCGCCGCGGGTCGAGGCGTCGACCTGCGACCTGCGCGCGAGCTGCGGCGTCACGTCCTGCACCGAGAGCCCGAGCAGATCACCCTGTTCCTTCTCGCTGCCGCTCCGGCTCGGAGTCCGTCCGCTCGGCTCGCGCTCGTCGGGGCGCTCCGCCAGCTTGACGTCGACGGCGCGCGATCTGCCCTCGCGGACGACGTCCAGCTTGACCGTGTGCCCCGGCGGGATCACACCGACGTCGCGGGTGAGCTGGCTGTTGTCGTTCACCGGCTTGCCATTGAGCGCGACGACCACGTCGCCGGGCTTGATCCCGGCATGTTCCGCCGGGCTGTCCTTCACCACGTCGGCGATCAGGGCGCCCTTCGTGGACTTGAGCCCGAGGTTGTCCACCATGTCGGCGGTGATGGCCTGCGGCTGCACGCCGAGGAAGCCGCGCACGACCTTTCCCGTCTGCTTCAGCTGGGGAAGGATCTGCTTCACCACGTTCACCGGAATGGCGAAGCCGATGGTGTTCGCGCCGCTGATGATGGCGGCGTTCACGCCCACCACCTCGCCCTTCATGTTGAAGAGCGGGCCCCCGGAGTTGCCGGGATTGATGGACGCATCGGTCTGCAGGTAATCGGAGTACGGACCGCCGAACTGCGTGCGCTCCTTCGCGCTGATGATTCCGGAGGTCACGGTGGCTTGCAGCCCGAAGGGCTCGCCGATGGCAAGGACGTAGTCGCCGACCTCGATGCTGTCGGAATCGCCGAGCGTCGCGTACTTCAACTTGTCGACGTCCTTGCCCTCGATCTTGAGGATGGCGATGTCGCTCTTGGGGTCATTGCCGATCACCTTCGCGGCGAACTCGCGCGCGCCACCGGGCGCGGTCTCGTCGGTGATCACCTTGATCTCGTCCATCGGCCGGTAACGCCCGGGCCGCGATTCGTCCTGGATCTCGACCACGTGGTTGTTGGTGAGGACCAGCCCGTCGCCGATCAGGAAGCCGGAGCCCAGCCCGCGGCGCTCCTGCTCGTTCGGCATCGGCTGCCCGAAGTAGCGGAAGAAACGCTCCATCGGATCCTGGGAATCGTCCTCGTCGCCACCATTGTCCTCGTCCTGCTGCGGCGGCCGGACCCGCGGATGGCCCTGGGGCATCCGCTGCGAAACCCGGCCCTGGCGGGGCTTGATGCGCGAGTTGATGTTCACCACCACCGGTCGGAGCTGCTTCACCAGCGGCGCCAGGGAGGGCATCGGACCCACCTGCTTCACGGTTTCGGCGGTGGTGGGCGGCGAGGCCGCTGCCGCCTGCGCGTCGGCGGCGAGGATGGAGCTGTCGGTTGTCCGGCGCTGGCAAGCCGACACCAGCGGCAGCGCGGCGACGGCGGCGAAAGCGCCGGCGATCAGTGCGGAAAAAAGGGTGAAACGGCGATGCATGAAACCTCCGAGGGAGCGGCCGCCGGAAAGAACAGCGATCTGCTCCGTCTATTTCGACGCGCCGTGCGCGAAAATGTTTCGCGTCGAGACGCGAACATGTTTCGCGACGAAACGGCGATGCGAGCGAACGTAACGCTCTTGGCCCCGCCGTCAAGGCGGTTTGATTGCAGACCCGTTTCAGTGCGATTCGGGCACGCCCTGGAGCTCGTCCCGGGAAGAGCGCAGGTCCTCCAGCTCCACCCTCTTGCCGCGCCGGTCCAGGACCTCCACCCGGGCGGCGTGCAGCGAATAGTAGAGCAGCCAGCGCTCGGCATCGGTGAGGGCGCCTGGCGGGAGCGCTTCGTCGATCTCCTCCACGGTGAGCAACCCGCGGCGGATGCCCCGGGTGAAAAGTGCCTTCCGCGCCTTGTGGGATCGGCCGATCTTCAGCGAAGACATTCGCCTCCAGGGGTTTACGCGCTCTCTCTGTGCTCGCGCTCCGCCTCTGCCCCAGGCCCTTGCTTCTCCACTGGCAACGCGCCGGACTCGGCCAGGATCCGGCGCAGTTCCTCGCCCTCGATCACCTCCGTCTGGAGCAGGCGTGCGGCCACCCTGCTCAGCGCGTCGCGATGCCGGACGATCAGCTCCCGCGCCCGCTGCATCGCCTCTTCGATGAGCCGGGAGACCTCCTCGTCGATGCGGCGCTGCGTGCGCTCGCTGTACGCCTTGTCCGTCAACCCGGCCATGCCGTCGTTGGTCCGGAGGAAGGGCGAGCGGCCCCTCTCGGCGTAACTGATCGGTCCCAGCGCCTCCGACATCCCATACTCCGTCACCATCAGCCGCGCGATCTCCGTCGCCTGCTTGAAGTCGTTGGAGGCTCCCGTGGAGATGGAACCGACCACGATCTCCTCCGCTGCGCGGCCGCCCATCAGGCCCGCCATCTTGTCGAGGAGCTCTTCCCTCGACATCAGATACCGATCCTCGAGCGGAAGCTGCAGGGTGTACCCGAGAGCGGCCAGTCCGCGCGGAATGATCGAGATCTTGTGCACCGGCTCGGAGTGCGCGCAGAGGCTGGACACGAGAGCGTGCCCGGACTCGTGGTAGGCGACGATCTCCTTCTCCTTCTCGTTCATCCGGCGCGTCTTCTTTTCCAGCCCCGCCACCACGCGCTCGATGGCCTCCATGAAGTCGGCCATCACCACCTTGTCGCGGTCCTTGCGCGCTGCCAGCAGCGCGGCCTCGTTGACCACGTTCGCCAGATCGGCCCCCGCGAATCCCGGCGTGCGCGCGGCGACCAGCTTGAGATCGACGTCGGCGCCCAGCTTCACCTCGCGGGAGTGGATGCGGAGGATCTCCTCGCGCCCCTTGCGGTCCGGCCGGTCGACGAGCACCTGCCGATCGAAGCGGCCGGGACGCATCAGCGCCGGATCGAGGATCTCCGGGCGGTTGGTGGCAGCGAGCACGATCAGCGCGGTGCGCGAGTCGAAGCCGTCCATCTCCGCCAGCATCTGGTTCAGGGTCTGCTCGCGCTCGTCGTGTCCGCCGAAGACGCCGGCGTTGCGGCTCTTGCCGATGGCATCCAGCTCGTCGATGAAGATGATGGCCGGCGCCTTGGCGGCGGCCTGCTGGAAGAGATCGCGCACGCGCGCGGCGCCCACGCCGACGAACATCTCCACGAACTCTGACCCGGAGAGGCTGAAAAAGGGCACGCCGGCCTCGCCGGCCACGGCGCGCGCCAGGAGCGTCTTGCCGGTTCCGGGCGGGCCCACCAGCAGCACACCCTTGGGAATGCGGCCGCCGAGCCGGCGGAACTTCGCGGGCATCTTGAGGAACTCGACGATCTCCTTCAACTCGTCAGCGGCTTCGTCGACGCCGGCGACGTCCTTGAAGGTGACGCCGGTGTTCGACTCCATGTAGACGCGCGCCTTGGTCTTGCCGAACGACATCACCCCGGGAGGTCCGCCGCCCATGCCGCCGGACATCCGCCGCGTGAGCCAGGAGACGAAGAGCAGGCCGATGCCGATGGGGACGATCAGCATCCAGATCATCTCGCTCATCCCGCTCTCGGAAACCGCGTCGTACTCGATGCGCTTGTCCTGCAGCGTCTTCACCAGCGTCGTGTCACCGGCGACGCGCACGGCGAACCAGGGCAGCTCGCCCTTCGTCTCGCCCGCCTTCGGATAGCATTTCACCCATTCGTTGCTGAGGACGACCTTCTGGCAGCCATCGCTCTGGACGCGCTCGAGCAGGCGGCTGTACGGCACGCGCTGGAACCCGGCGTCCTGGAAGAGCGAGCGCAGGAGCAGGAAACCGACCAGAAGCAGGAGAACGTAGACCAGCGGCGAACCGAACCGCGGACCCGACCCGGGCGGCTTGTCGAGCTTTTTCCCGCGCGGATTCGGCTTCCCGATCGCCATCGAACGGCCCCCTCCCCCCGAAGAGTCGTGCCCCCGGAAGGAAGGTTAACGATGGCGAACAGATTCGGCAGCTTGCGTCAGTGAGTGAGATCGAGCAGCTGAGCGACCGTCTTCTCGTCTGCTGCAGGAAACTCGTACTGATCCATCTCCTGCGGTGAGACCCAGCGGTGATCGTGCACCTTCTTGTGGTTGATGTCGCCGCGCACGAGCTTGCACCGGTATACGCGGAAGTCGATGTCGTAGTGCGGATAGCTGTGTTGCACGTGGATCACGCGGTCGCCCACATCGACGTCGATCTCCATCTCCTCCTTCAGCTCACGCGCGAGCGCGGCCTCGTCGGATTCGCCCTCCTCGACGCGCCCGCCAGGGAATTCCCATAAGAGCGGCAGGGTTGCCGTCGGGCGGCGCTGGGTAATCAGGTACTTGCCGTCCCTCTCGATCATGGCGGCGACGACGCGGATCCGATGTGGCATGACAACCGACGATAGACCTCCAAGGAGCAGGCGGCAAGGCGTGCGCAGGGTTACTTGCACACCGGAAGCGCTGGCTTAACCTTGGGAACGGAGGTTCCCATGCGTGCGCTCGTCATCGGTCTGGTGCTGGCGCACGGCGTCGCGACAGCGGCGCAAGCAAAGGGGAAACCGGCCAAGCCGCCGGCCAAACCGGCCGCTCAGCCTGCTCATCCGCCGCTCTGCTCGGGAGACTACGCGGACGCGCTGCCGCCGGAGAAGGCCTCCAGCATCCTGGACACGGCGAAGCAGCCGTTCGTGTTCGCCATCCGCAACACCGCAACCTACGAGCACGTCTATTACGGACGCGACGGCAAGCTCCGCCGTGCCTACCTGCGTTCGCTGGTGCACGGCACGGGCTTCGGATACCGGATCGTCAATGGCGAGACTCAGCTCGTGACCAACGAGCACGTCGCCAGCCAGCCGGACGTCACCGACGACGAGCATCCCGTCGAGGGGGTCCCGACGGGCTCGAAGAAAGTGCGTGAGCAGCTCAAGATCGTCCGCGACGAGACCGACGATTACGAGCCGGGCCACATCGTGCTCGCCAAGGTTCTCTCGGATCCGCAGGCGGACATCGCGGTGCTGAAGGCGCGAAAGCAGCTCGGCGTGATGCCGTACCGGATCGGGCGATCGAGCGCGCTGCGCTCCGGCAATCTGGTTCAGGTGCGCGGGTTCCCGCTCGGCGCGTTTCAGGCGCTCAACACCGGCAAGGTGGTCAATCCGATGACCCTCGACACCGAGCGCGGCTGGAACCACGCCGACTTCATGGTCGACGCGCTGCTCGCCGCCGGAAACAGCGGAAGTCCGGTCTTCGCCGTCTCCTGCCGCAGCGCGGAGCCCGAGCTGGTGGGCGTCTATCACGCCGGCTACACCGACGCCGCGGCGCTCAACGCGGTGGTGGCGATCGACCAGCTCCGCGAAGAGCTCGACACGCTGAAGGTGCCGAAGCGCGATCCCGGGCTGCACAACGACATCACTGCCCAGGATCGCGACCGGCTGGTGAAACAGCTCTCGGTCGAGCCTACACGGAGCCTGACCTTCCCGTTCGGCGGACGGTTCGTGGTGGTGGCGCTGGCGGATCCCCAGGCCATCCGCTTCTCGATCCTCGACGACGACTATCCGCTCTCCACGCGGGAATCGATGGCGCTGGTCGATCGGGGACAGAACGGGTTCGGGACGCTCGACTCGGTCGTCGTTCCCGTCGACGGCCAATCCACCGAGGCTCCCGTTCACGTGCTGGAGGGCGACGTCCGCGAGCACTTCGACAAGCTGTACGAGTCGCTGTGGCGGCAGGTCCTGGGCGTGGCCGATTACCGGATGCGGCTCGCCAAGGGCAAACTGAGCGCGGACGCTTTCGCCGACGCGCAGGCGGCGCGGGCACGGCTGCGCAAGCGCACCCCCGAGCAGAAAGAGATCCTGAACATCTGCGCGTTCGAGGCGGATCGCGCGAACTTCGGCGCCGCGAGAGCTGTGGCGGCGCCGGGCGGCGCGCCGGTGACCGCGGCGGAAATGGGTGGCGGCCGTTGAGGACCGGTTAGCCCGGCATGCTTTCCTGGCTGCTCCTCGCCCTCGCGGCGGCAATCGTCGTCGCGATTGCGCTGCAGCAGTGGACGCAGTCGCGAAGGCTCCGCCGCGCGCGGCGGCCGGCGGCGCCGCGGCTCCCGGTGGTGCTCGCGCACGGGTTTCTCGGATTCGACGAGATCGAGCTCGGCAACCGCAAGCACCTCTACTTCCGTGGCATCGGCGCACACCTCGAACAGGCCGGGGCGCAGCTGTACTACCCGAGGGTGCCGCCGGCGTCCTCGATTTCCGCCCGCGCCGCGCGGCTGGCCGACCTGATCCGGTCGCTGCCCGAGCCGCGAGTGAACATCGTCGCGCACAGCATGGGCGGCCTCGACGCCCGCTACGCGATCTCGCGGCTGGGACTGGCGGACAGGGTCGCCTCCCTCGTCACCATCGCCACGCCGCACCTCGGCACGCCGCTCGCGGATGCGGGCCATGCCGTGTTCGGGCGCATCACGCGACTGCTGCGCAAGCTCGTCGATCTCACCGGATTCGGCGACCTGACCACCGAGGGGATGGCGAAGTTCAACCGCGAGGTCCCCGACGCGCTCGGCGTGGCGTACGCGAGCGTGGTGGGACGCAGCGGCAGGCTGAAGACCAATCCGCTGCTCTGGCCTTCACACCTCTATCTCGCGGAATGCTCCGGTCCGAACGACGGCGTGGTTCCGATCACCTCGCAGGCGCGTGGAGAGGTGCTGCGGGAAATCGAGGCGGACCACTGGGCGCAGATCGGCTGGAGTCGCGGGTTCGACGCCACCTCGTTCTACGAGGACCTGCTGCGCGAGCTGCGGGGCCGCGGGTTCTAGCCGTCGTAAGCCGCTTTCAGCGCGGCGATGTCCAGCTTGACCATCTTCAGCATCGCGTCCGTTACGCGCTTCGACCGCGCCGCGTCGCTGTCTGCCATCATCTCGTCGAAGATGGCGGGCACGATCTGCCAGCTCACGCCGTACTTGTCGCGCAGCCAGCCGCACATTTCCGTGGTGCCGCCTTCCAGCAACGCATTCCAGTAGCGATCCAGCTCTGCCTGATCCTCACAGGCGACCACCAGGGAAATGGCGTGGTTGAATGGATCCAGCGGCCCGGCGCTGATCGCCTGGAAGCGCTGGCCGAACAGGGTGAAGTCGACCACCTTCACGGATCCCGGCGGCCCGCTGGGGGTTTCGCTCTGCAGGGTCGTCACGCGGTCGACCCGCGAATCAGGAAAGATGGAGGCATAGAAGCGCGCAGCCTCCTCGGCCTCTTTCGCGTACCAGAGATGCGGGAAAATTTTCGAATTCCGCTTCAGCGCCATGGACTTCCTCCTTCGGCCCATGCGGCCGGTTCAGCAGGTAGACGCTCGAGAATATGGAAACTCATCGGTCGCGATGGGATGTGTGGCCGAACCGTGCGGGCTGTCGGTCGCATGTGCCCGAAGCCGTCGACGCGACTGTTTTTGAAGTCGCGCTGCGGGCGTCGGACGCAGCTCGCGCGGATGTGGCAGTGTGACGCGGTGGCCTCGATCACTTTCCTTGGCGCCGCCCAGACCGTCACCGGATCGCGCCACCTCCTCACCACGGCGTCGGGCAAACGCATCCTGATCGACGCGGGCCTGTTCCAGGGCCGCAAGGAGCTGCGCCTGCGAAATTGGGAACCGTGGACGGCGGGAAAGCTCGACGCCGTGATCCTGACGCACGCCCACATCGATCATACCGGCTTTCTTCCGCGCCTGTGCGCCCAGGGCGTGGTGGGACGGGTCGTGTGCACGGAGGCGACGCGCGAGCTCGCCTGGCTGCTGCTCCCCGACAGCGGGCACCTGCAGGAGGAGGAAGCGAGGTACGCGAACCGGCGCGGGTACAGCAAGCATCAGCCGGCTTTGCCGCTGTACACCGCCGCCGATGCCGAGGCCGCGGCGCGGCGGCTGGAAGGGTTCAGGTACGACGTTCCCGTCGACGTGGTCGACGGCGTCCAGGTCACCTTCCACCAGGCCGGCCACATTCTCGGCAGCGCATTCCTCGACGTCCGGGCCGACGGCAGGCGGTTCCTGTTCTCCGGCGACCTGGGCCGCTACGGGACCGCGCTCCTCGCCGATCCCGACGATCCCGTCCAGGCGGACGCGATGCTGCTGGAATGCACTTACGGCGACCGCACGCATCCGCCCGAGCCGCCCGGCGAGGAGCTCCAGGCCGCGATCCTCGACGCCATGAAGCGCGGCGGACCGCTCCTCATCCCCGCATTCGCCATCGGCCGCACGCAGGAGATCCTCTTCCTCTGGCGCCGGCTGGAGCACGAAGGGCGGATTCCGAAGGTACCGGTCTTCGTCGACAGCCCCATGGCTACGGACGCGACGCCGCTCTACCTGAAGCATCCAGAAGACCAGTCCCCCGGAATGCGCGAACTGATCGCCCGCAACGTGCGACCGCTCCAGCCGGCGCGGCTCCAGTTCGTCCGCGGAGCCGCGGAGTCGGCGAAGCTGCTCGAACGCACCGGGTTCTTCGCGGTGATCGCCGCGAGCGGAATGGTGACCGGAGGGCGGATCGTGGCGCATCTCGAGCGGCATCTGCCGGATCCGGAAACGACCGTCCTGCTCGTCGGATACCAGGCGGAGGAGACGCGCGGACGCAGGTTGCTCGACGGGGCGCGGACGCTGAAGCTTCGCGGCGCCGTCGTGCCGGTGCGGGCGAAGATCGCGCAGATGTCCGGCTTCTCTGCGCATGCGGACTGGCAGGAGGAGGATCGCTGGCTGGCGCGCGCTCCTTCGCCGCCTGGGCGCGTCTTCCTCGTCCACGGCGAACGGGCCGCCCTGGAGGCGCAGCGCATGCGGCTCTCCGCGCGAGGACTTCGTGTCCAGGTACCCGCGCCGGGGGAGCAGGTGCAGCTTGCGTGAATTGCTGCGCAGCGGATCGCTGCTCCTCGACGCCGCGATGGGAACCGCGCTGATGTCTCGCGGTCTCACCGGACGCGCGCCGGCGTGGAACCTATCGCATCCCAATGTCGTTCGGGACGTGCACGCTGCGCACGTGGCCGCCGGCGCCGAGGTGGTGCTGACGAACACGTTCGTCGGCGCCTCGGCGGAGGAAGCGGCCGCGGCCATCGGTCTCGCGCGCGCCAGCGGAGCGCGATACGTGGGTGGATCGCTCTGGGCCGGCGCCCCGGACCTCGCGACGCAGATCGCGCAGCTCGCTGATACGGATTCACTCTGGCTGGAGGCGGCGATCAGCCCGGAGCAGGCTCTCGCTGCCGTCCGCACCGCGGTCCAGGTCACGAAGCTGCCGGTCGTGATCACCTGTGCTCTGCGCTCCGCGCCCCTCGACGAGCTGCGCGCAGCGGGAGCCGTAGCCGCCGGATATGCGTGCTCGCCGTGGCCCCTCGACGCGAGCGGCGCTGACGTGGCGAAGCCCGCGGCGGACGGATGGGAGCCCGAAGATTGGGCCCGAAGAGCGCCGCGCGCGCGGCTCATGGGCGGCTGCTGCGGTACCGACGGGCGCTACCTGGCGGCGCTGCGCGCCACGGCCCGGTAGTCGACCATCAGGCAGCGGTCCTGGACGACCAGCATGCCGCCGCGGGCCAACGCTTCCGCCGTCCTGTCGTCGCGGATCCCGCTTTGCAGCCATACGGCGCGCGGCTTCTTGGCCAGCAGGTCGGAGAGATGCGCCGCGACATCGCGGGAGCGGCGGAAGACGTCGACGATGTCGAGCTCGCCCGGTACGTCGGCCACGCGCCGGTAGATCTTCTCACCGAGGATCTGCGTCGCTTCCGGGTAGTAGACCGGCACCGGCACGATCTGCAGCCCCATCTGCTGCAGCGCCTGCGGCACGTAGAAGGCTGGCTGCCCGCGCGCGGCCTCCGTCTTGATCCCGAGCACCGCGATGCGGTGCGCTGAGCGGAGCAGCCCGAGCAGCCGCTCCTCGTCGTCCTCGATCAGGTTTCGGCGCCAGTCTTCCATCCCCCGAATGTATCAACTGTGTCATAGAAGCGCGCATGGCCCACGCGATCCGTGCCGCGCGAGGAGTCGCGCTCTCTTGCAGAGGCTGGGTGCAGGAAGCGGCGCTGCGGATGCTGCAGAACAACCTCGACCCGGAAGTGGCGGAAAAGCCGGAAGAGCTGGTGGTCTACGGCGGCAGCGGGAAGGCGGCGCGCGACTGGCAAAGCTTCGAGCGGATCTGCGCGACGCTGCGGACGCTGGGCGAAGAAGAGACGCTGCTGATCCAGAGCGGCAAGCCGGTGGGCGTGCTGCGCACGCATCCCGACGCGCCGCGAGTTCTGCTGGCGAACTCCAACCTGGTGCCGAAGTGGGCCACCTGGGACAAGTTCCGCGAGCTGGAGCGGGCCGGACTGATCATGTACGGGCAGATGACGGCCGGCTCCTGGATCTACATCGGCACGCAGGGGATCCTGCAGGGCACTTACGAGACCTTCGCCGCGGCGGGGCGGCAGCACTTCGGTTCCGACGATCTCTCCGGTCGCCTGGTGGTGAGCGCGGGCCTCGGCGGAATGGGCGGCGCGCAACCGCTCGCCGCGGCGATGTGCGGAGCGACGTTTCTCGGCGTCGAAGTCGATCCCGCGCGCGCGCGGCGCCGCGTCGAGCAAGGCTATCTCGACGTCCTCTCCCCTTCGCTGGACGAGGCGCTGCGCGAGGCGCAGCGCGCGCTGGAGCGCGGCGAAGGGCGGTCGATCGGAGTGGTCGGAAACGCCGCGGAGGTCCTCCCGGAGATCGTCCGGCGCGGGCTCAGGCCCGACCTGGTGACGGACCAGACCTCCGCGCACGATCCACTGAATGGATACATCCCCGCCGGTCTTTCCCTGGAGGCCGCCGCGGAGCTGCGCGCTCGCGACCCGGACGAGTACCAGAAGCGGAGCCTCTCCAGCATGGCGCGCCACGTGGAAGCGATGCTCGAGCTCCGGCGGCGCGGCAGCCATGTCTTCGACTACGGCAACAACTTGCGCGCGTTCGCGCAGGAAGGCGGCGTGCGCGACGCATTCGCCTATCCCGGTTTCGTTCCGGCCTACATCCGTCCGCTCTTCTGTGAGGGGCAAGGGCCGTTCCGGTGGGTGGCGCTCTCGGGTGACCCGCAGGACATCCTGACGACGGACCGCGCCCTCCTCGACGCGTTTCCGCAGAAGGCGCACCTGCGCCGCTGGCTGACGATGGCGCAGAAGCGGGTGAAGTTCCAGGGATTGCCCGCCCGCATCTGCTGGCTCGGTTACGGCGAGCGCGCGAAGGCAGGATTGATCTTCAACGAGCTCGTGGCGAGCGGGAAGGTGAAAGCGCCGATCGTGATCGGCCGCGACCACCTGGACTGCGGCAGCGTGGCGAGCCCCAATCGGGAGACAGAGGCGATGAAGGACGGTTCCGACGCCATCGCCGACTGGCCCATCCTGAACGCGCTGGTGAACGCGGTGAACGGCGCGTCCTGGGTCTCCTTCCATCACGGCGGCGGCGTCGGCATCGGGTACTCGCTGCACGCCGGCCAGGTGATCGTCGCGGACGGCACGCCGGCGGCGGCGAAGCGTCTCGAGCGGGTGCTGACGAGCGATCCGGCGATGGGCGTCCTCCGCCACGCCGATGCCGGGTACGAGGATGCCATCCAGATCGCCCGCGAACGCGGCGTGCAGATTCCCGGTCTGACGCGCTGATGCTGATCGTCGAACACGCGCGCGTCGCGACGATGGCGGGGCCGCAGGCGGCGGAAGACGACGCCCCGCTCGCGGTTGTCGAGGACGGCGCGGTGGCCTGCGACGGCGATCGCATCACCTGGGTGGGCCGCACCAGCGCAGCCCCGCGCGGCGGCGAACGGATCGATGCGCAGGGCGCCCTGCTCGCCCCCGGCCTGATCGATCCCCACACGCACCTGATCTTCGCCGGCGACCGCGCCCGCGAGCACGCGCGGCGCCTGGCGGGGGCGACCTATCTGCAGATCGCGCAGGCGGGCGGAGGAATCCGCAGCACGGTGGAATCCACGCGCGCGGCCTCCGACGAGGATCTCCTGGCGGCCGCGCGCGAGCGCCTCGCCCGCCTCGTGCGCAGCGGCGTCACTACCGTCGAGATCAAGACCGGTTATGGATTGAGCATCGAACAGGAGCTGCGCCTCCTGCGCGTCGCGCGCGCGGCCGGGCACCGGGCGGGCTGCGAGGTATTGCCCACGCTGCTGGCGCTGCACGCGGTGCCGCCAGAGTCCGACCGCGTCGAATGGGTGCGGCAGGTGGTGCAGGAGCTGATTCCGGAGGCGGCGCGCGAGGGCGCTCGCGGTTGCGACTCCTTTCTCGAGAAGGGCGCGTTCGACGCCGGGGAGTGCCGGGCCGCGCTGGAAGCGGGCGCGCAGGCAGGGCTGGTCTGCCACCTGCACGCGGATCAACTCAGCGCTTCGGGCGGCGCACAGCTGGCGGCGGACCTGGAATGCGCGAGCGCCGATCACCTGGAGCGGGTAACGCAGCCGGGGATCGAGGCGCTCGCGCGCGCAGGGACGGCGGCGGTGCTGCTGCCGCTCGCAGCCTGGTTCCTGCGCGATCGGGCGGCGCAGGCGAAGCCTTTCCTCGACGCCGGCGTGACCGTAGCGCTGGGCAGCAACATCAACCCGGGCACGCAGCGGATCGAGAGCGTCTCGATGCTGCTCGCCGCGGCGTGTCTGCTGACCGGGCTCACCCCAGCCCAGGCGCTCTGGGCCTGCACGGCGGGCGCAGCCAAGGCGCTGCGGCTCAACGATCGCGGCGTCCTGCGCACCGGACTGCGCGCCGATCTGGTCCTCTTTTCCTGCGCCGACGCGGCGCATCTGCCGTACCACGGCGGCGTCGAGCATGCGCGCCTAGTCGTTCACGGCGGCGAGGTCGTGCACCGGGTGCCTACCGGCGCAATGCCGGCGTGCTGAGGCAACGGCGGTGGGCAGCGACAGGCCTGACGGCTCGGTTGTCTTGGGCTCAATGGCTTGCCTGGTGGCATTCGCGCTTCCTCTGAAGGGGGTGTAAAAGGACGCCGCGATCTCCGTCCATCCACGCACTGCACCATTTCGGGGGAGGAACCAACCATGATTCATCGGGCGCACCAGCTCCGGCTGGAAGTCTGTGCAGCTTTGATCTCACCGCTCTTCATTTCCTGCGCGGCTCATCGCGCCGCAAGCACCGCCGCTCCTCCCGAGCGGGCAGACCGTGTTGCCGAACCCGGAGAGGCGGCGTCGCCAACCGCAGACGGGGACCGCGAAAAGATCGCCCGCACGGCGCTCGCGAAAAAGCTCGCGCGGCAGCAGACATTCGCCAACGGGTTCAACGCGGACTCCGGCGACCACCCCGAGAGCTACGCGGAGCAGGACTGGATCAAGCATTCCATCGACGGCGGCGACAACGGGCCTCCGCCGTTCACTGCGTTCGCGACCGCGCGCAACGACTGGTTCGGCCTGCTCGGGAGGCCGGCGTTCGGCACCGGAAAATGGGTGCCCTTCGGACCTACGAACGGGCAAAACGACCTGACAAACGTCTTCCGCGACCGCACCGTCTACACGGCCGGCACCGAGAACTTCGGCGGCCGGACCGTGCACGGGGTCATCTCGCCGGACTGCAAGCCCGCGCCGGACACCTGCACCCTCTGGATCGCCGCGTCGAACGGCGGCGTGTGGCGCACCGACAACGCGCTGGCCGTGGATAATCCCGACACGCCCGAGAACGAAGGGCCGACCTGGGAGTTTGTCTCGGCGACGTTCGAGAACCAGAGCGTGGCCTCGCTCGAGCTGGACCCGAACGATTCCAACGGCAAGACCATCTGGGCGGGCACCGGCGAACCCAACGCCTGCGGCAGCGGTTGCGAAGTGGGCGTGGGAGTCTACCAATCGAAGGACGGCCGCAAGGGTTGGCGCGGCCCGCTTGGCGCAGCCCAGTTCTTCGGCCGCGGCGTCGGGTCGATCGCGGTGAAGCAGGGTGATTCGAAGACGGTGTTCGTCGCCACCGGCCGCGCCACGCGCGGCATCTCGAACACGTGCTGTGGCGGAACCGATGCGTTGGTCCCCGGCGCCCCGCATTTCGGCGTCTGGCGCTCGAAGGACGAGGGCAAGAGCTGGGAGCTGGTGAACCAGGGCGCCGAGGCCCTCTGTACGGTCCCCACTCCGGACGTTGTCTCGCTCAACCAGACGGCCTGCTCACCCCGAGGTGCGCGGCGGATCAAGTTCGATCCCGTCGACCCGAACACCGTCTATGCCTCGTTCTTCGCCCGCGGGATCTGGCGATCGCGCAGCAACGGCGACCCCGGAACGTGGGAGCAGATCATGGCGCCGCGAGGCGACGTCGGTCCCGTGCTCCCAACTACTCCGCCGCCTCTACCGCTCACCACCGAGCGCGACGAGTTCGACGTCGTGGCGCTGCCCAGCGGCGAAACGCGGATGTACGTGGGTGCCGGCGGCGGCAACTACACCGGGACCGGGGCGACCGCGGCGCGCCTGCGCGTGAACGACGCCGTCCGGAACGCCCCGGCTGCCACGGCCCAGGCGACATGGGTCGACAAGCAGACGTACAGCTTCGCCTACTGCGAGCCGCAGTGCTCGTACGACAACTACGTCTACGCCCCCGCGAACCCGCGCAACGCGCCCAAGTCCGGCGCAACCGTCGACACGGTGTATCTGTCGGGCGCGAACCAGTACAACGAGAACAACACCGGCACCGGCCGCTCGAACGGACGGGCTGTACTGCTCTCGACCGACGCGGGGGCGATCTTCACCGACATGACGGAGGACGACCGCAGCAGCGTCTATCCCGGCGCGCTGCATCCCGACCACCACGCCCTGGTGGTGAATCCGCTGAACTGGCGCCAGTTCTTCGACTTGAGCGACGGCGGGGTGAACCGATCGAACGGCGTCTTCGTCAATGACACGGCGGATTGCACGACGGCGCCGCACCTCTTCGTGGTGCCGAGCCGGGTCGCCTTCTGCCAGGTGGTCCTTTCGCGCGTCCCGCAGCGGCTGACCGCCATCAATCGCGGCCTGCGCACGCTGGCGACCTACACCCTCGATTACGACCGGAACAATGTGAACCGCATCAGCGCCGGCACGCAGGACAACGGCTCCTGGGAGACTTTGGGCGATACCGCCAACTGGCTGCAGATCAACATCGCAGACGGCGGCCCGAACCGATTCGACGCCACCGGTGCCGACTCGCAGTTCGCGCTCTCGGCCTTCCAGGGCGGCCAGCTCATGGTCCGCTACGATGCGCAGCAGCAGGTCGACGTGAACTGGATCTCGGACACGCTGTCCGACCCGACCAACGTCCCGCCGTACGCGCTGGAGGCCTCGGCCTTCATCGTGCCCGCCATCAGCGACGCGGTCCACCCAGGGTGGCTGTTCACCGGCCGCGAGCACGTTTTCCGTTCCATGAACTACGGCCGCAATCCGGTCCTCGCCACCAAGCAAGCGCACCGCGACAACTGCAACATCTGGTACGGAGCCTTCGGCGACCTCAACCACAACGACATCTATGATCTGCCCGGCGACTCCTGCGACGACTGGAGGGCGCTCGGGGATCCAAGTCCCAACGGCCGCCTGACCAGCGCCACCTACGGACCCGACCGCCTGGGCATCTACGTTTCCGCCAACGAGCGCGCGCCGAGCGATCCGAGCACGCTCTGGGCGGCGACGGGAGCGGGCCGCATCTTCGTCTCCAAGAATGCTGACAATCCGGTCCCGTCGGCCGTGGTGTTCGACCGCATCGACAACGACCCCACGGCGACGAACTCGCCGCCCCGGTACCCGACGTCGATCTACGTCGATCCGACGGACCCGAACCACGCCTGGATCACCTACAGCGGGTACAACGCGAAGACCCCGAACACGCCCGGACACGTCTTCGAGGTCTTCTACGCGCCGAACGCCTCGACGTTCATCAACCGCGACGGCCACAAGATCAACGGCTACGGAGACATCCCCGCGAACCGCATCATCGTCACCAACCGTGGCACCTACTACGTCGCCACGGACTACGGCGTGGTGGTGAAGGAGCCCAACTCGGACGTCTGGAAGATGGCTCCGGCTGGGCTTCCCAACATCGACGTGGCGGACCTCATCTACGTGCCGCAAACCGACTCACTCTATGCCGCGACTCACGGCCAGGGCGTCTGGCAGTTGAAGGTCCAATAGAGAGCGCACATCGCGGAAGGGGACCCGTCTCGGGCCCCCTTTCCCGCGAGTGAATCGCATCACGCGTTACTTGTAGAGGACGAACCCGGCGTAGTCGGCGGCGCTGATGCTGCCCGTCTGATCGCCATCGCTCATCAGGCCGATGCCCTGCAACTCCGGCACCTCGCTGCGGGGGTCGCCGTTCGTGAAATGCTGCCGGAAGAGCTCTTCCGGATCGATCGTCTCCTCCACCCAGCCGGCGCTCACCATGCCCGTACGCAGCACGATGCTGTCGGAGGCGACGAACGGATTCCGCATCCGGTTGCACGTGGCGCCGAGCGGCGCCTCGCTGCTCCAGATGAACTTCAGGGAGTACCAGCGCATGCCCCGCTTCCAGGTGACGTAGACGGCGGCCGCCGAATCCCCGAGGCCGGCCGCGCATTCGTTCCCCTTGCGGGGCAGTACCTGCGCCCGCCAGCGCCACGTCATGCGTCGCACGCCGTGGTGCAACTCGTCGGGCACGTCGCAGAAGAGCGTCACGGTCGGCTTGGGTGGCAGGTACTCGCCGTGGATGAAGCTCTGCTTGGGATCCTCGATGGTCTGGTAGTAGGTGGCTTCCGGCTTGTGCGGATTCTCCGGGTCGTACTCCTGGCCGAGGACCTTGAAGGCATGCACGTCCAGCGGCACGGCGCGGAACTGGCGGGCGCCATCTGACTGCTGGATCGGGGCGAGCAGAAGCGCGGCCGCAATTGTCGGGAGAATCGCCATGACCCGTTGTCATCTGACGCCCCAGCTGAATTCGGGATTCAGTGGATGCCCGCGCGCAGGCTCCATCCGACACCGGGTACGCGGTCGTTCGAGCCGGTGAGCTCCCAGCCAACCAGCGAAATCGGGATCAGGCCAACCGCGTCCAGCTCGTCCATGAACCGGCGGAGGGTGAACGCATTCCCCAAGGCGCGGGCGCGCGCCGCGAGCAGCCGATCGATCTCGATCTTTCCGATCAGGTAGCTCGTTCCGTATGCCGGCTGCTGCAGATACAGATGCTGCTCGAACCAGACCGTCTTGCCGTCCAGCCGCAGCCAGCCGCGCGGCGTCTGCTCGGAGGCGAATCGCGCCGCCTCGTCGACGGACATCTGGTTGGCGTGCATGCGCAGTTCGCCGATGGCTCGCGCCGCCCTTTGCGCGAGCAGGATGTAGACGAGCTCCCGCGAGCGCGGCCGAGTGTCGCAGAGACCGGCGTGCATCATCAGCTCTTCCATCGCGGTCGCCAGGCCCTCCGTACGGGTATCGAAGATGTTGTAGAGCAGCGCGCCACGCCGGATGGGGCTCGGATGCGGATCGTGACGCATCCTCGCCAGGTCGAACCAGTGGTAGCCGTGCGTGCGCATCAGCACCGGATCCCGGTAGTCGACCTCGGTGAAGAACTCGAGCGGCCGCCGCGGCGTGTACTGCCCGGTCCGGGCGCGCAGCGCCGCATCCATGTAGGGCTGCACGGTGAGGATGTCGTTCCGCGCGAGGAACGACATGTACTCGCTGACGGCGGCGGCAAAGCGTCGCTGGTGCTCCCCGTCGCTGGCGACGGGCGACTGCGCGGGCAGCTCGCGGTTCCGATGCTCCTCCATGGCCAGCGCGGACCTGGCCCGCCACAACTCGCGCTGCATCAGCGCGAGCTCCTCGGCCCAAGTGTACGGAAGGAGCTGCACGTTGATCAGGTACCAGTCGTACTCGCGAACACCGACGCCCGATGGCCCCGTCTTCGACGGCGCTTCCGCCTTCAGCCAGTCGATCAGCTCGGCAGTCGCGGTTTCCGCTCGGGCGATGGCAGCGGCGAGGCCCGTATGAGAACCCGCCTTGCCGCGCAGCTCCCCGAGCAAGCCGCGCTGTTGCTCGAGGGCGCGGATGCCGAAGTTCCACAGGTCGCGCCCGCTGCCGGTGAGGTTACCGCGGGCTTGCTTCAGCAGACCCGGGATGGGTGACAGACGACGCGCCAGCTCGTCGCCCTGGTCCGCGGAGAGCGGAAACCTCCATTCCCAAAGCCCTACCGTCCCCAACACGAAGGGACCCTCGCGCGCGGGCTGATCGCTCTCGTCGCCCACCACCGTCACGTAGAAGGCGGGATTTCTCGCCCACGGCTGGAGGACGCGGTGATCGAAGTCGAGCCCGTTCATCTCGGCGCGCAGGAGGTGGTAGTCCACTTGTCGTGCCACGGGCCATGCTGCCGGGTCGATCGCCGCAAGCTTCTTCCGGTATTCCGCGAGGGCGTCGTGCTGCGCCGCCATCGCCGCCTGCCTGTAGTCGGGCACGCCGTCGATGACCCGCGGCTTCTGGAACGTGCGCCAATCGGCGAAGAGGGCGACCAGGTCGTCGTAGCTCGTGCTCTTCGGCGACACAGGCGACGGACTTGCGCCTGCACAGGACGCGAGCACGAGCGCAACCGCACATCGCATGGAGCTTCGCATGACTTGTTCAGCCTCAAGACATAGGCGCAAACGCGCACCTCCGGTGCGGCAGCGGCTATGCGGCCACGAGCGTGCGCACCGCGGCTACCGCGGTGTCCACCTCTTTGGGCGTATTGAACAGGCTCGCGGACAACCGGGCGTAACTCACCTTGTACGGGCTGGTGCTGGCGACGATCCTGCGCGCGAGCAGCGCCTTTACCACCGCGTCAGGCGACATCCCCTGCACCTCGAAGCAGCAGATGCCGGCCGACAGCTCCGGATCGAGCGGCGTGTGCAGCTTCACGCCGCGGATCTCCGCGAGCGCCGCCTTGCAGCGCCCATTCAGCTCCCGGATGCGCGCGGCGACCCGCGCGCGGCCGATCTGCTGGTGCATCCGGAACGCTGCGCCCATGGCCCACTGGTGCTCGTACGCGAGGAAGCCGCCGGGGGTCGCGCGGCTGGCATTGTTGGGAGTGGCAGGCGCCCGATCGTCCATCCAGGCCCTGTACGGCTCGAGATCGGAGAAGGACGGAATCATCGGCTTGAGCCGCGCCCAGCTCTCCGCGCGCGCCCAGACGATGCCAGTACCGCGTGGACCAAAGATCCACTTGTGCGCGCCGGCGGAGAAGAAGTCGCAACCCAACGCGGCGACGGTCTCGTCCGCGGCCCCAAGCCCGTGCACGCCGTCTACGACGAGAACCACGCGCTCGTTCTCAGCGCGCTGCCGGTTCACTTCCCGCAGCGCGTCGGCGATCTGCCGCACGGGAAGCCGCATGCCGGTGCTCGAGTGCACCCAGGTGATGCCCAGGACCCGGGTGGCAGGCCGGATGGCCTCGCGAACGCGCGCGACGATGGTCCCCGCAGTGGCAGTCGACGCCTCGTCGAACAGGGCGAACTTCCGGACCGACGCGCCGTTTCTCTCCGTGGCGAAGCGAATGGCCTCGTGGTGAGAGAAATGGTCGTGCGTCGTCACCAGAACCTCGTCGCCCGGCTTCAGCGGGAGGCCGTGATAGACGAGCGCAAGCCCGGTGGTGGTGTTGGGGGTCAGCGCAATCTCTTCCTGGCGGCCGCCGAGGTACGCCGCGATGTCCTCGCGGACCTTGCGTTGCAGGTTCTCGGCCTCCGTCTCGAACATCCCGCGCTCCACGACGAGGAACGGATTCTCGTCGAGCGCTTGCCGCCAGGCGTCGATGGCCGCGCGCACCGGCACTGGGTGCGAGGAGATGTAGAAGCCGGCCAGGTGCACGTAGTCAGGCGCGAGACGGAACTGGGCGCGGACTTTCGCCCAATCGTCCAGGCGGGGCATCGGCTGTGAACGCGACTCGACGGCCGCGAGGAGCCCCCGCGGTACAAGGCTGGCACCGAGAGCGGCGCCGTTGAGAGCGAGGAAGGCACGACGTGACGGGCTCATGGTCCCCCCGGATCAGTCGACGCTCTCTCCGTCGTACATGGCGTCGATCTCCTTCTTGAACTTCTGCGTCGCCGCCTTCCGCTTCACCTTCATGGTCGGCGTCAGCTCGCCGGTCTCCTGCGTGAAGTCGCGATCGAGAATCGTGAACCGCTTGATGGTCTCGTACGAGGGCACCGTCGCGTTCACCCGATCGATCGCCTCCTGGATCCTCTGCCGCAACAGCGGGCTGCGCGTCGCGTCCGCGTAACTGGCAGCGCCGGTGAGCTTCTTCGCCTCGGGCTCCGCCACGGTGACGAGGACGGACACGTACTTGCGCCGGTCGCCGATCACGACCACCTGGCTGATCAGCTCGCTTCCCGTCTTCAGGGCGCCCTCCAGCGCCTGCGGGGCGATGTATTTGCCGCCGGAGGTCTTGATCAGGTCCTTCTTGCGATCGGTGATCTTGAGATACCCGTCGGAATCCATGTCGCCGATGTCGCCGGTACGGAAGAAGCCTTCCTTGTCGATCACCTCTGCGGTCGCTTCCGGCAGGCCGAGGTAGCCGCGCATGATGTTGCGTCCGCGCATGAGGATCTCTCCGTCCTCGGCGATCTTCACTTCCACGGCGGGGAGCGGCCGCCCTACAGTGCCGAGCTTGTTCTGGCCGGGCAGATTGACGCTGGTGACGGCGATGGTCTCGGTGAGCCCGTAGCCCTCGAGGATGTGGAACCCGAGCAGATCGAAGAAGTAGGCGATCTTCTTCGCCAGAGGCGCGCCGCCGGAGACGAACTTGGTGATCCGCCCGCCGAACCGCTTCGAGAGTTTGTCCTTCACCTTGGGGAACACCAGCTTCTTCGCCAGCGTGAAGGCGAGCGAGTTGTACGGCTCTCCCTTCGCCTTGGCCTTGGCGTACTGCTCGAACTCGCGCATCGCCATGCGGAACAGCGCGCCCTGCAGGCCTGGATTCGCCATCCCGCCGGCAACCACCGAGTTGAACGCTTTCTCGTACACGCGCGGCACGGCTGAGAGGATGGTCGGCGACGTCTCGGAGGCGTTGTCCACCAGCTTGTCCACCGACTCCGCGTAGATCATCGTCAGGCCGCTACCCAGCCACGCTGCCTTGATGATCTGCGCGAAGGAGTGCGCGAAGGGAAGGAAGAGCAGATGGCTGTCCTCGCGGGTGAGCAGTCCGGTGCCCACCACCACCTCGGCGGCGAAGAGCATGTTGTCGTTGGTGATCATCACGCCCTTGGGAACGCCGGTCGTCCCCGAGGTGTAGAGGATGGTCGCGAGGTCGTCGCGGTGCTGCGACTGCAGGCGCTGATCGAGCTCGCCGGGAACGCGCGCCTTGTGCTCGCGCCCGCGCGCCTGGAGCTGCTCGAGGGAAAGCGCCCAGTCGCCCTCGCCGTGGCCCTCGATGACGACCACGTGATGGATCTTGGGAAGCCGGCTGCGCTGCTGCCGCACTTTCGCCAGCTGCTTCTGATCCTCGACGAAGACCACCACCACCCCCGCGTTCTCGAGGATGAACTGGCACTCCTCCGGGGTGTTCGACTGGTAGATGGGGACGGCGATCGCGCCGGAGAGCGCGGTTCCCAGGTCGGCGACCGTCCACTCGACGCGCGTGCCCGCGAGGATGGAAACCATCTCTCCCTTCCTCACGCCGAGCGAGATCAGACCCCAGGCGGTTTCTTCGCTCTCCCTGGCCAACTGCGTCCAGGACACGTCCAGCCACCTGCCGGCAACCTTGCGCCGCGCGGCGGTGCGCTGCGCATCGGTCCCGGCGCGTTGGCGGAAGAGCTGTGCGACCGACTGGATGTTGGCGAGCTCGCTGCGCTGCTTCTGCATCGCGCTGACGTGGCTCTCTGCTGTTGCCATGGGAGATCTCCTACTGCGCCGTGTTGGGCGGTCCGTGCGCTTCGATCCAGTTCCGCGCCTTCTTCTTCATGCGCCGCTCCTCCGGCGGGTCCTCGCCGGGTGGCGCGTTGATCACCTGCTGGACGAGCTTCGTTCCTTCGTCGACCTTGTCTCCGTCGGCATAACAGTCGGCGAGGTAGATTTTCCCGCGCAGATTGCCCGGGTGCGTGCGAACCGCTTCCGCGAGGATCTTCGTCGCCTGTCCGACGTCACGCTTCGGCCAGGGAAGCTTGAAGAAGTAGCGGCCCCAGACCACCTGCGGCGCTCCGTCGAGATAGTCCTTGTCGATGCGCAACGCGGCGAGGATCCGGTCGCGGAACTTGCCTTCGAGCCCCTGCGAGAGCGCCGTGATGATCCCCACTCCCTCGGAATAGAGCCCGATGCCCACGCCGCCGTTGTATTGGCCCCGGACGTCGCCCGCATTGGCCGCCACCGCCTTGTCGGCGGCGTCCCACGCTTTCTTTCCCAGCGCGGCCTTTTCGTCCGCCTCCTTCGCGTCCGCCTCCCAGTTGTAGAGCGCCGACAGCCGCCAGTTCGCCTCGAACGATCGCGGCTCGACGGCCAGTTGCTGCTGGAGGATCTGCTCGAGCTTCTTCTCGACGCCCTCCTCGTCCCGGTGGCGCCACAGCTCGTCGAATTGCTCGCGCCACCCCGCCGGTCCCTCCGGGGCCGTGGGCGGACGCTGCGCCGATGGCGGGCCCGGCGGCGTCGGCTGCGCGACGAGCAGGAACGCGAGCAGAAGCATGGGAGCCGAAGGCGTACCACCGCCGCTCACCATGGGCAACCCGACGCGCTCCGTGGGACGCGCCAAGGAAATCGGCGGCGTGGCAATGGCATGGCAGACTCCGGCGAACGAGGAGGAAACGGATGCGTCGAATGTTCCCGGTCGCCGTCTGCGTTGGATTGGCCCTTGCGGTTCCCGCGCGTGCGTCGCCGCTGTCGCTGCGGCTCGGCGCCGATGCCTTGCTGAATGGCGGGCCGGGCGTCTTCTCGCTGGGTCTCGGGGTCGAGTCCGCGCTGGGCAGGCGCGTGTCCGTCGGCGCCCGCTTTGGCGGGCTGATCACCACGTCGCCCACCAGCGGAGGCGTTCCGCTGGACGTGTTCCTCCGAATCCGGGTGAGCCGCGCTTACATCGAAGGCGTTGGAGGGCCGTGGATCATCTTCACCGGCGGAGATACGTTCCGCGGCCACGCCGCGGTCGGGCTCGGCCTGCTGGCGCGCGATCTCGAGTTCGGAGCGGAGATCGGCTTCGTCAGCCCGGACCGGACCCAGCTCGGCCTGCGCATCGGGTTACGCCTTTAACGATTGGTCAGGTAGCGCAGGTCCCAGGTGTCGTCGGGCTGAAGCAGGCAGTTGCCCTCGAACTGCACCGCGGGACCGTCGGACGTGGTGACGATCTGATACCCCTGGCCGGCGGCGCACTCCAGCGTCTGGCCGCCCCGCTCGACGCGAACCAGCAGGAGCTCCGGCGAGGACGGCGGGGCCCGGAGCAGCACCTGCTTGGGAATCCCGATGACCGCGGACAGCTGGGACAGCGAGGGGCTGGCGTCGTCGCTGCAGACGTTGGCGCCGACGCCGGAGAACGCGTACGCCAGCTCCAGATACCGCCGGCCGGGCACCTGTCCTCCGCAGAATGTGTGGCATTCCGCGGCGCAATCCGCCATGCAGATCTGGTAGGTCGGAGACGACTTGCAGCGCGTATCGCAGGCGGAGACACCGGCGGGCGCGTCGCAGGCTGCATCGCAGGTGGGGTTGGCGCAGATCCCCGGGTCCTGCGACCCGTCCTGCAGGGACACGATGGCGCCGATCTCGACCTCCTTGGGCGTCCCATCGGAGTCCTTGAGGCCGCGCAGGTAGTTGGCGTAATTCGCCACCGGCTCGAGCGCGGAGGGAACGCCACCGCGGGCCATGATCGCGCACTGGTCGACCACGTTTCCCGTGGTTGGATCTTTCGTCAGCATTGCCAAGCGGTGCCCGGGGTCGGAGCAGTCCTCGGCATCGCTGAAGAACGCGACCACGATCTTCGATGCGTCGCGCAAGAATCCCGCCTGCCGCAGCGCCAGCTTCATCGCCTCCATCCCCTGCGGCTGGCGCGAGCCGTTCACGCCGACCTGCACGGAGGACGCCAGATCCTGGGCAAATTGCTGCGCGGTGTAGTCACTTCTGCGCAGGACTGCGCTGGGCGCCTGCGCTCCTTGGTTGAAGTGCCCCGCGCTCGAGAAGGAACGAAAGCAGGCCAGCCCGGAATCGCAGGAAAAGCCGGTCGCTTCCCATTCGCTGTCGCACTCGGCTGCCGCGTACGGATCGCCCGCCGGACCGCACGCGCCGAGGCGCTCGGAAACAGTGGTGGTCGTGACCGCCACCTGATAGTCGACGGGAGGATCCAACGCGTCGAGCTGGCCGGTGAAGTTCTGCAGGGCCGCTGCGAGCCGCTGCTGCTTGCCGCTCATCGAGAAGCTGTCGTCGATGACGAGCAGCACGTCCGCTTTGGTGAACACGCGCACCTTGTTACGCTGCGAGACCCCGACGAGTGTCACGGGCTGCACAGGCACGGCGACGTAGCTCTGGCAGGCGCAGAGAGAGACGAGCAGCGTGACTGAGGTGATGACGCGCATGCAGTTGGGGTCCCCCACCACACCCCGGATGGCCGGCAAGGTTTGGACGCCGCGGCGTGCCGTCAAGGCTGCGGCAACTTGCATGCCGCCCCGCCAACTCTGGGCTATTGTCAGGTTCTCTGCTGTGGCTACATTGCGAACTCGCCGTTAGACACGCGGAATCAAGTTTCCCAGAGAGGACGGGGAGAACAAGGATGTCCGAGAAAGGCAAAGTCGTCACCCCGGCAGCCCCGGGCCTGATCAACAAGGAGGACATCCCGGCGGTCCTCCCCATCCTGCCGCTGCGAAACAGCGTGTTCTTCCCCGGCGGAGTGCTCCCGCTGGCCGTGGGCCGGCAGAAGACCATCGCCTTGATCAAGGATGCCGTTCGCGACGACCAGGTGATCGGCGTCGTCACCCAGCGCAAGGCGGAGGAGGAAGATCCCGGCGCCGAGGACCTCCACAAGATGGGGACGGTGGCCCGGATCGTGAAATTGCTCAAGATGGGCGAGGACAACTACTCGCTCGTCGTCCAGGGCCTCGCGCGCTTCCGCGTAGTGGAGCTCGTGCAGGAGCATCCTTACCTCAAGGCGCGGATCGAGCCGGTGGACGACAAGGCGCCCATCGACGAGGTGGAGATCGAGGCGCTGGGCATCAATCTAAAGAAGCTCGCCCGCGAAGTGATCGAGATGATGCCTGAGCTCCCGGCCGCTGCCACCGAGCTCGTCGAGTCGATCACGCAGCCCGGTCACCTTGCCGATCTGATCGCCGCCAACGTCGACGTGCCCATCGAGGAGAAGCAGCAGGTATTAGAAACCGTGGATCTCAAGGAGCGGATGAAGCTCGTCTTGGAGCTCCTCAATCGGAAGCGAGAAATTCTCAAACTCAGCTCGAAGATCGACTCGCAGGTCAAGGGCGAGATGTCCAAGACCCAGCGCGAGTACTACCTTCGCCAGCAGCTCAAGGCGATCAAGGAGGAGCTGGGTGAGCTGGGCGAGGAGGAGGAGGAGCTCGACGAGCTGGGCGAGCGCCTGAAGAAGATCGGGCTTCCTCCGGAGGTGGAGAAGGTTGCCAACAAGGAGTTGAACCGGCTCAAGAGCATCCCCACCGCCAGCTCCGAGTACACCGTCGCCCGCACCTACCTGGAGTGGATCGCCGATCTGCCCTGGTCGAAGAAGACGGAGGACAATCTCGACGTCGAGAACGCCAAGGGCGTGCTGCAAAAGGACCACTACAGCCTCGAGAAGGTGAAGAAGCGCATTCTCGAGTATCTGGCGGTCCGCAAGCTGAAGAACGACATGAAGGGCCCCATCCTCTGCCTGGTCGGACCTCCCGGCGTGGGCAAGACGTCGTTGGGCCAGTCCATCGCTCGCGCCACCAACCGCAAGTTCGTGCGGCTCTCGCTGGGCGGCGTCCGCGACGAGGCCGAGATCCGCGGGCATCGCCGCACCTACGTCGGCGCGCTCCCTGGGCGGATCATCCAGTCGATGAAGAAGGCGGCCACCGTCAATCCCGTGATGATGCTCGACGAGATCGACAAGCTGGGCGCCGACTTCCGCGGCGACCCGAGCGCCGCGCTGCTCGAGGTGCTGGACCCGGAGCAGAACAACAGCTTCTCCGACCACTACCTCGACGTGCCGTACGATCTCTCGAAGATCATGTTCATCGCCACGGCGAACCAGCTCGACCCCATCCCGCCGCCGCTGCGCGACCGCATGGAGGTCATCGAGCTGCCCGGCTACACCTTCGACGAGAAAATCCACATCGCGCGCAACCACCTGATCCCGAAGCAGGTCCGGGAACACGGCCTGTCCATCGAGAACATCGAGATAGCCGACGGCGCGCTGGCGAAGCTCATTGGCGGCTACACGCGAGAGGCGGGCGTGCGCACCCTCGAGCGGACCATCGCGGACGTCTGCCGCGCCGTCGCCGTCGACGTCGCGAAGGGCTCCTCCGCGAAGCGGACCATCGAAGCCGAGGACCTGGAGATCATCCTCGGGCCGGAGAAGCACTACTCGGAGACGGCGGAGCGCACCGAGCTCCCGGGGGTGGCCACCGGACTCGCGTGGACCGCCGCCGGAGGCGACCTGCTCTTCATCGAGGCCACGCGCATGCAGGGCAAGGGCGGCATCACGCTCACCGGTCAGCTCGGCGACGTGATGAAGGAGTCATGCCAGGCGGCGCTCAGCTATACGCGGAACAGGGCGCAGAAGCTCGGCATCGACCCGCGTTTCCTGGAGAAGAACGACATCCACATCCACTTCCCGGCTGGTGCCATTCCCAAGGACGGTCCTTCGGCGGGCGTGACGATCTTCACCGCGCTGACTTCCTTGCTCACCGGGGTCCGGGTCCGTGGCGACGTGGCGATGACCGGCGAGGCAACCCTGCGCGGGCTGGTCCTGCCGGTCGGCGGCATCAAGGAGAAGGTCCTCGCAGCGCACCGGGCAGGCATCAAGCGGATCATCCTTCCCGAGCGCAACAAGAAGGACCTGATCGACGTCCCCGAGCAGGCCAAGAAGGAGATGGAGTTCATCTTCGCCCACTCGATGGACGACGTCCTGCGGTCGGCGCTGGAGGAGGATCCCTTCTTGAAGGCGGAGAAGAACCCTCCGCCACCGGAGCAACCACAGGCCGGGGAGCCGAAGCCACCGGAACCTCAAGCGCACGCCTGACACCGCCGCCTTCAGGGGCGGAAGGGCTCAGCCTCCATGATGCCATCGGCATACGGGGCGAGCTTGGGATCAATCACCTCGGAATGTTCGTCGGCACGGGGCTCCTCACCGACAGGAGCGCTAGGTTCCGCCGGCTTTCGCCGGTGGCGCTGCCGGCAGTGCTGTGCACACGCGCGCCCGACCCTCTTTCTTCGCCCGGTACATCGCCCGGTCCGCCTGCGCCATCAATTCCTCGAGCGTGTCGCATCCGTCCGCGCTCGCCACGCCGATCGAAAGCGTGGTGGCAAAGTTCTGATCCAGCACCGTGAGCGGCCGCGCCGCGACGCGACTGAGCAACCGTTCCGCCGTGGCGCGCGCTCCATCGAGATTCGTCTCCGGCATCAACGCAATGAACTCATCTCCCCCCAACCGCGCCGGCAGATCGCTCGCCCGTAGCGTCGCGCGCACCAGCGCGCCGATGTGCTGCAACACTGCATCGCCCGCCGCGTGTCCGAACGTGTCGTTGATGTTCTTGAAGCCGTCCACGTCGATCATCGCGCAGGCGAGCGCGTGGTTGTGCCTGCGGTGGCGGACCCATTCGCCGTCGGCGTGATCGAGGAACGCGCGCCGATTCAGCACGCCCGTGAGCGAATCGATCATCGCCAGCTCCCGCAGCCTCCCCGTCAGCGACGCGAGCTGCGAGACCGACTCGTGATACCTGCGGCGCAGCACGTCGACCTGATCGACCAGCTCCGAGGAAGTCGCCGACTCGCGCCCCACTGCCGCGAGGTACGGCCGCTCGACGGCGAAGAACCGGTACGTCGTGCTGATCAGCCTCTCCCGCCCGCGGTGGACGAGCTCGAGCGAGAGCGAAAACGTCGCATCGTGGTGCAGCGAGAGCGACTGGCGCAGCCGCGCCTGCGAAGCATCGTCGAGCGAGCGAAGGAAGTCCTCCCCCGCGGCCACCAGCGGAACGGCGGAGCGGAGGCCGGCGCTCGCTCTCACGACACGCATCTCCGCGTCGAGGATCACGAGGAAATCCGGCGACCTCTCGATCAGGAGTGCGTCGAGACCTTGCACGTGCGGCGGCTCCCTCTGGGTTGAGGAGTGAGCATATCGGGCCGGAGCGCGCCCGCGAAGTGTACGAATTGCAGGTCCGCCGCCCACACTGTACGTATGAATTTTTCCATCGACTCATCGGGTTGCGGCGTCGCGCGCGCCGTGACAGATCGGCGCCTGTGCGCGCAGTCCTCGTCACCGGCGCCGCCGGGCTGATCGGTTCGCACCTGTGCGAGGCATTCGCACAGGAGGGGTGGGAGGTGCGCGCGCTCGACCGCCCTGGGAGCGACTTCACCGCCGCGCGGGCGGCTGGCGCCCTCGTCGGCGAAGCGGAGTTGTCGCAGGCGGATGGGGCCCTCGCCGCGGCGGAGCTGGCGGGCAAGGTGCGGCTGATCGCGCATGCCGCGTTCCCCGCGGCAAATGACGTGCCGGTAGCGTTGGCCTCGGCGCGGGCAGCGATGGCCGCCGCGCTGCAGGCCGGCGCGCCGCTTCTGCTGCTCTCCAGCACGACGGTGTACGGCCGCCCTCGCAACCTTCCCTGCGAGGAGGGCGAGGTGAAGCTGCCCGTGGATCGCCACGGAGAGACGCGCTGGGCGGTGGAGCGGGAAGCGTTTCTCTGGCGCCGCACCCGAGGGCTGAAGCTGGTAGTGCTGCGGCCGGCGCTCACCTATGGTCCGCGGCAGCGCCGGGGCCTGGCAGTGGTTCTCGCCATCGCCGCGCTGGCCGCGAAGGCTGGACGTTCGCTCTGGGTGCCGCGGCGCGGGCCGGTGGTGCATACGGTGCACGCGCAGGACGTGGCGCAGGCGGCGCTGCTCGTCGGTGCTGAGGCGAAGGATCTCGACGGCCGCGCCTTCAACGTCGCCGACGACGCGCCGCTGCCCCTGGAGGAGCTCGCCCGCGCGGTTCTGCAGGCGGCAGGAGCGCGAGAAGCGGGCAGGCTTCCCTACTCCCCGCGCCCTGCACGGATGGGTCTGTGGTTCGCGAAGCACCTTCCCGACTGGGTCTTGTGGGGTCCGCTGAACCGGCGCATCGCCCGGGGATGGCGTCTGGCTTTCGACGGCCAGCCGCCCGTCGCTCCGCCGCGGCTGGAGCCGAGCCTGCTCGAGCAGCTCTCGGCGGATCGCTGGTACGACACGCAGCGTCTGCGCGCGCTGGGATTCGCACCCCGCTTCCCCAGCGCCGTCGACGGGCTGCAGCAGCTCGCCCTGGAGAGCAGGACGCACGGGCTCCTTCCCGCGGGGCAGCCATTGCTCGCGCCCTGATTGCGCATTCGGTACAATTCTCCCGATGACGCCCGACGAGCTGGAGCAGAAGGCCGAGAGGGCGGTGCGCCGCGGCGAGCTGCTCGTCGCGCTGGAGCACTTCGACGCGTATCTCGCCCAGCAGCCGGACGACGAGCGCATCCGCACGCGGATGGAAGCGGTGCGCGCGCTGCTCCAGCCGAGCGAGATGGTGAGTCGCAGGCGCGCGGAGCCGGAGGAAGCCGACGCAAGAGCGGCGCCGGTCAGCAGCGCCGAAGTCGGCGAGATGCACGCGAGCTCCGGCCGGTTCGCAGAGGCTGCAGAGTCATACGAGAGGGCAGTGGACGCCGATCCGCAGAACGTCCTGCTGCGCGAGCGCCTCGAAGAGCTGCGTGCGCTCGCCCATCCCCGCCGAAAGGCCGACCTCGGCGCCGGAGAGAAGCTCGAAGCCGTCTCCGCGGCCTCCGTCAGCGCGGAGCGCTCCGCCCGGGCGCACGCGGCGTCGTTCGCGCCATTGCCGGTCGCCCGCCCGCTGCCGAGGGAGCCGAAGGAAATGCTCGAGGAGCTCCTCAGTCGCGTCCGGACGGGCCGCCGCGGCTGACGAGAATGTCCCGGTTCAACCGAATGGCGCTGGTCCCCGTTTCGCTGTAGAAACGCGACACGCGCGTCACGGTTCCCGGGAGGTGTAGTGGAGCTCGGCCGGTACCGGCTCGAGGAACAGGTCGGGCAAGGCGGAATGGCCGTGGTGTGGAGGGGCTGGGACACACAGCTCCGCCGCACCGTGGCCGTGAAGGTCCTCCACGCACACCTGCATTCCCGGGAGGACATCCGCAAGCGCTTCGATCGCGAGGCGCACGCGGTGGCCCGTCTCCACCATCCCTACATCCTCGACGTCTACGATTTCTCCGGGCCTCAGGCGCAGCCGAGCTATCTCGTCACGGAGTTCATCCGGGGCCAGACCCTGCGGACGTTCGCGGACGAGCACCCCTTCGATCCTCCCGAGCTGGCCGCGGCCTGCCTCTTGCCCATCGCCGAGGCGCTGCAGCACGCGCATGCCGCCGGAGTCGTACATCGCGATCTGAAGCCCGAGAACATCATGGTCCGCGACGACGGAGTGGTGAAGCTGACCGACTTCGGGATCGCCGCGCTGCTCGACCCCGACGAGAAGTTCACCGTCACCGGGAGCATCCTCGGATCGCCGTCGCACCTGGCGCCGGAGACCATCGAGGGCCGTCCGGCGGATCCGCGCGCGGACCTGTTCTCCTTCGGAACCATCTTCTATTGGCTCTCCTGCGGGAAGCTTCCTTACCAGGGCACCTCGCCGGCCGCACTTCTCCGCAGCATCCTCGAAGCAGGCGAAGATCATCGCGCGCTGCCTCGAGAACGATCCCGCCAGGCGGTACCAGAGCGCGGCGGAAGTGAAGCTCGAGCTGGAACGCCTGCTGACCAAGGCCGGAATCGACGACCCGGTCCGCGAGCTGGCGGCGTTCGTCCGTGCACCGGAAGCCCACGCCGCGAACGTGCGGGCGCGACTGGTTGCCCGCTGCCTCGAGACCGGTGAGGAGCACCTGGCGCTCAAGCGCACCAGCGCGGCGCTGGCGGCATTCGGGCGCGCTCTCGCGCTCGATGCTTCGAATGCCCAAGCAAGAGGGCGCGTCGAGCGCATCCGGCGGCGGGAGCGTCTCTTCAAGCTGGCCCGGCGCGCCGTCGTCGCCCTGGTGGCTCTGGCTGTACTCGGCGCCGCCGGCTGGGAGTTGCGCGCAGCAATCAGGCGCGCTCGCTTCGCAGCCGCCGCAACCGCGGCTGCCGAAGCGAAGCTCGCCTCGGAACGCGTCGCGCGGGAGAAAACAGCAGCGGAAGAGCGCGCCAGGAACGACCGCCAGCAAGCGCCAAACCCCGCTCCGCCCGCCGTTCCCGCCGAGACGATGCACAAGCGTCCTCCCCCGCCGCCGCAGAAAGCGCCGGAGGTGCTGGACGTCAAGCTCCACACGCGTTACGGCGCCCAAGTCACCGTCGACGGCCGGGAGCTCGGCTACGAGACCATGTTCTCGCTCAAGCTTTCGCCCGGCCCCCACCGTGTTCTCGTGCGTCATCGCTGCTGCAAGGTCAACAGCCAGCTTCTGACGGTGACGAAAAAGCAGCCCGGCCAGATGTACAAGCTCGAGTACGGCCAAGCCTGGCCGGCGGAATTCGAGGTGCTGAATGCACCTCGCGATGCCCGGGTCGCGGTGGACACCGGCAAGGGATCGGTCGTGGTGGGAACGGCGGCGAATCCGCTGCCCTATGCCTTGATGGAAGCGCCCGCGCAGCGCGCGACCGTGACCATCGGCGATCGCAAGCTGTCCATCGAGTTGAAGGCCGGTTCGGTGAACACGCTCGACTACGCGCAGGCCACGCCCTGATGATCGCGCTCCTCGCCGTCATCCTCCTCTCGCAAGCGCAGCCGGCGCCGCCGTCGGACGAAGATACGCGCGCCGCGATCGATGCCATGAACCACGCGCGGGTCACCTTCGAGTACGGCGACTACGCTCAAGCCTCGAAGCTGCTCTCGGCGCTCCTGGAAGCGGGACG
>VBKI01000063.1 GCA_005879535.1 Deltaproteobacteria bacterium
CGCTGCGCCTCGCCCTCGACCCCGCGACCCGGCGCGCCATCCCGGCGACGCTGGAGATTTTCTCGAAGGTCGCGATGGAGCGGGTGCGCGAGGAGCTGATCAAGCTGCTGGTGCGGGGCGCGCCGCCGAGTCGCGGGCTCCGGCTGTTGCACAGCACGGGTCTACTCGCGCGCATCGTCCCCGAGTTGCTCGAGTCGGTGAGGTTCGCGCAGAACCGGTATCACCGCTGGGACGTCTGGCAGCACACGCTGCGGTGCGTGGATTTCGCTCCGGCGGACCTGGTGGTACGGCTGGCGGCGCTGCTCCACGACGTCGCGAAGCCGCGCTGCGCCGCGCCGAAGGAGGGCGCTCCGGGCGAGCACACGTTCTACGATCACGAGAAGGTCGGCGCGCAGCTCGCCGCCGCGATTCTGCAGCGGCTGAAATTTCCGCGCCGCGAGACGGAGCGCGTGGCGCTGCTGGTGGCCGAGCACAACTGGCACTTCCTCCCCGAGTGGAACGACGCCACCGTCCGCCGCGTGCTGGCCCGCATCGGGCCCGCCGAGATACCCGCTCTCTGGGCGCTGCGAAGGGCGGATCTGAAGGCCCGCGGGCGTCTCGTCGAGGAAGGGCTGGCGAATCAGGCGGAAGCGGAAGTCCGCTTCCAACGGGAGATCGATCGCGCTGCGGCGCTGAAGGTGTCGGATCTCGCCATCCGCGGCGAGGACGTGATGCGCGAGCTCCACATCGGGCCCGGACGCGAGGTCGGCGAAGTGCTCGCGCGGCTGCTCGAGCGAGTGATCGACGACCCGGATCTGAACACCCGTGAGGCGCTACTCCGACTTCTGCCGGAGGTCACCGCAAGTTATCCACAGTGAATTCACAGTGATGCTTTCCTTCGGTGACGCTCTGCGGCGCAACGACGTGGTGCGACGATGTGGGCGTGAATGCGTGGCCGTCCAAAAACGTCCGAAGTCCAGAGAGGTAGGAGGTGACGCCAGCGCCGGGCCCCACCTCCATGCGCCCTGTTCAGGCGATGGCAAGATTGCGGCCGCGGGAGGAACGACCCTGTGGACAGGATGTGGACGAGGGAGGGCGGACAGGGCCTCCATGCGCACAGCGGGCGAGCAGAAAGCGGCCGGCGCGCTCCTTTCCGGGCAGTCGACCGGATGCTAGACTCCGCGCCGCGCGACCTACGGGCCCCCACGCAACCCGGACGTTCATCGATGGCCGAACAGGCACCCCCGCCCCATCCGCGCATCCTCTACATCGAGGACAACCCGGAAAGTCGGGCACTCGTCCGCAACGTCCTGGAAGCGCGAGGATTCGACGTTCTCGAGGCTTCCGATGGCATCGCCGGGATCGACCTCGCCATCTCGGCGCACCCCGACCTGATCCTCTGTGACATCGAGATGCCGGGGATCGACGGCTACGAGACCGCGACGCGGCTGCGCTCGTACCGCGGCCTCGATGGCTGCCCCATCGTGGTGCTCACCTCCCACGGGGATCGCGGGCTGTCGCTGAGCATCGGCTGCGACGGCTACATCGAGAAGCCCATCGACGTGGAGAAGTTCCCCGGTCAGCTCCGGGAGTTCCTCAAGGGCAAGCGGGAGAAGGTGAAGACCGCCGAGGAGCGCCGCTATCTGCGCGAGTACTCGCAGTCGCTGGTCGAGCGCCTGGAGGCCACCGTTCGCGAGTTGACCGCGGCCAACTCGCGCCTGCGGGCGGCGGCCCGGAGCAAGACCGAGTTCATGCAGAACCTCTCCCACGAGCTGGCGACGCCTCTCACGCCGATCACCGGGTACCTCAAGATCCTCAAGTCGGAGAAGACGGGCGCGCTCACCGAGCCGCAGCGGAAGATCCTCGACTCGATGCAGACGGCGTCCGAGCGCCTCTCCAGGACGATCGACAACCTGGTCGACTTCGCGACCCTGGAAAGCGGGGGATACGCGATCCACCGCGACACCTTCGATCCCCGTGCAGCCGCGAAGTCGGTGCTCGACGAGGAGAAGCCAAAGGCAAAGGCGCGCCGGATCACGCTCGAGCTTTCCGTCGATTCCCTTCCGGAGACGGGCTGGGGCGACGAGCGCAAGCTCAAGCAGGCGCTGGGGAACGTGATCGACAACGCGATCAAGTTCAGCCCCCACGGCAGCCACGTGCTGGTGCGGGTCGCCTCCGACAGCCAGCAGCTCTCTTTCGAGGTGTACGACCAGGGCGAAGGCATGCTCGCCGACGAGGCGGAGAAGGTCTTCGACCCGTTCTTCCATGCCGATCGCGTCGGGGAGGAGCGCGCGCCCGGAGCTGGTCTCGGGCTGCCGGTGGCGAAGCAGATCATCGAGGCGCACGGGGGAAGGATCTCCGCCGAGAGCCCGCCGAAGAACCAACCGGATTCCAAGGCGCACTTCTCCGGCACCAAGCTCTCGTTCTGGATCCCGCTGCGCGCGTTCGCGCCCAAGGAGCCGCACCCGACTCCTTTTCACGAGAGTGCGCCCGAGGGCGGAACGTCTTAAAGTCTCGCCGCCGTGATCTCGATGATCGCCATGTCGGGCGGGGTCGACTCCTCCGTCGCAGCGGCGCTGGCTGCGGACCTGCGCGGCAGCGATGCCTGCGCCGGTGTCGCCATGCGGCTGTATTCGACGGCCGACGATGCGGCGCGCACCGGCCGGACCTGCTGCGCGCCCGACGATTTGTACGACGCCCGTCGCGCGGCCGCGAAGGTCGGAATCCGCTTCTACGTCTACGATGCGGAGGAGCGATTCCGCGCTCAGGTGATCGAGCCGTTCATCGACTCCTATGCGCGCGGCGAGACGCCCAATCCCTGCGTGCGCTGCAACGATCACGTGAAGTTCGACTGGCTCCTCGACCGGGCCCGCAGGCTGGGAGCCGGGGAGCTCGTCACCGGCCACTACGCGCGCGTCGAGCGGCACGACGGCCGCTTCCGGCTGATGCGCGCGGCCGACGCGTCGAAGGACCAGAGCTACTTCCTCCACGGCCTGACGCAGGAGGAGCTGTCGATGGTGCAGTTCCCGCTCGGCGCGCTGACCAAGGTGCAAGTGCGCGGCATCGCGCGTCAGCGCGGACTTCCCAACGCCGACAAGGCGGAGAGCATGGAGGTCTGCTTCGTTGGCACCACGCCGCTGCGGGAGTTTCTCGAAAGGCACGGGGTCGAGCGGGCGCGCGGCGAGATCGTCGACATGGAGGGGAACGTGCTCGGAGCGCACGACGGCGTGCATCGGTTTACCGTCGGGCAGCGGCGGGGAATCGGCTCAGGCTTCAAGCTGCCGCTTTATGTCGCTGCCCTCGATGCTGGCCGCCAGCGGGTGGTGGTCGGGAGCCGCGAGGAGGCCCAGCGTCGCGATTTCCGTGCACTGGAGGCCTCGTGGGTCCAGGACCGGCCCCTGCCGGGGACGCGCTGCGAAGTCCAGATCCGGCACCGCGGCAAGCCTCTGCCGGCGGTCCTCGATCCCTCCGGCGCGCAAGTGGAGGTGAAGCTGCTCGAGCCGGCCCTCGGCGTCGCACCGGGGCAGAGCGCGGTCTTCTACCAGGGCGACGAAGTCCTGGGCGGCGCGACAATCGCCGGAAGCTGACTCTTCAGATCAACGCCAAGCAAGATCTTTCTTTTTCAGGCCAACGCGGGTGCGGTGTGGGCCGCGCTGCCGAACTGCAGCGCCTTCGCGGCGTAGCCCAGAGCGTCGACGAGCTGGACGCGCACGTTGCGCGCGAGCTTCCGCGGCTCCCGCAACACGCGCAGGCAGTCCAACGTCGAGGGCCTCTGCTCCAGCTTCGCCAGCACCAGCGAGCAGAGCACTGCGTGCGCGCGGGGGTCCACGGGCCATTCGCCGCGTTCCCAGTAGCCGATGAAGTCTTCGGAGACGTCGAGGATGTGCGCCAGCCCTTTGGGCTCGAGCGAGAGCGCCTTGCGCAGGTACGCGAAAGCTTCCTTGTCCCGGAGGCCCGCCTTGGCCAGCTCGACGGCGACGCGGAGCTCGAAGAGCCTCAGGTCGTGACCGTCGATGACGACCTGGCCGCATGCCTCGCATTTTTCCGCCGGAAGCTGGGCAGTGAAGGTGTGGCCGCAAGCCTCGATGTTGTCGTCCAGCGTGATGGCGACGATCTTCTGCCGCTCGCAACGCCCGCATGTCTTCATGCCCCGCCTCCCGCGCTCGCCCGGCTGTCTGGGAAAAGTTTGGGAACGGCCGTGGAAGGGAGCAAGGGCGATTGGCACGGCCGCTTGCAACCGGTTTCGCCGAACGTCAAGGAGCCGCCCCCGCACGAAGGGCGGGCATGCGGCTATGTTCTAGACTGTACACGCTTCGCCGTCGATCCACGGATCCGGTCCGCGCTGCTCCCGGATCGCGGCGCGGTCGAGGAGGTGCTCCGGCATCACGTTGCCCATCGCTCCCAGGATGGAGGCTCGGACTCCGGGATGCTCGCTTTCCAGCTCCGCGAGCAGTCGCTTCACCCGCTTGCGCTGGAGGTTCTCCTGCGAGCCGCAGAGGTCGCAGGGGATGATCGGAAACCTCATCTCCGCGGCGAAGGCGGCGATCTCGCTCTCCGCCGCATAACACAGCGGCCGGATGACCACGTTGAGGCCGTCGTCGCTCCGCAGGCGTGGCGGCATCGACCGCATCTTGCCTGAAAACAACATCGACAGTAGCAGCGACTCGATCAGGTCGTCCCGGTGGTGGCCGAGGGCGATCTTCGTGCAGCCGAGCTTCCGGGCAGCGCCATAGAGGATGCCGCGGCGCAGCCTGGAGCAGACGGAGCATGCGGTCTTCCCCTGAGGGACGAGCCGCTTGACCACCGAATACGTGTCCTCCCGCAGCATCAGCACTTCGGCTCCGGTCGAGCGCAGGTACCGCTGGAGGTCGGCGGCGGGAAACCCGGGGTGCCCTTGGTCGAGGTTGCAGGCGACCAGCGAGAAGTCGATCGGCGCGCTGGCCTTCAGGATCTGGAGCAGGTGGAGGAGGGTGAAGGAATCCTTGCCGCCCGAGACACCCACGAGAATCCGATCGCCGGCCTCGATCAGGTTGAAGTCGGCGATGGCGCGACCCACGTCGCGGAGCAGACGCTTCTCCAGCATGGACATGGGGCGCGCTTACACCGGAATCGCCAGGCGCGGCAACGGAAAGCGCGGCGGCGGCGCACCCGTTAGACACCCGTCATGGCGCGGCGCGAGCTCGCGGTCGCGGAGAATGTTCCGGGCGACCTGTTCGTCGATGAGACCTGCATCGAGTGCGACACCTGCCGCGAGCTTGCGCCCGAGGTCTTCGGCAGCCTGGAGTCCGGACAGTCGTTCGTCCAGCATCAGCCCTCCGATGATTCCACCTGGCGCCGGGCCTTGCACGCGGTCGTGAGCTGCCCGACCGCCTCCATCGGCGCCGAGCGCAGCGCGAAGGAAGCGGCGCGGGACCTCCCGGTCCAACTCGAAGGATCGATCCATCGCTGCGGATACTCGAGCGAGTCGTCCTATGGCGCGCAGAGCTACTTCATCCGCCGCGAGGACGGGAACGTCCTCGTCGACTCGCCGCGATTCGCCGGGCCGCTCGTGAGACGCATCGAGGAGCTGGGCGGAGTCCGGCGCATGTTCCTGACCCACCGCGATGACGTGGCGGACCACGCCCGGTTCCGGGAGCGCTTCCGCTGCGAGCGGATCATCCATCGCGACGACGCCGTGATCGACGCGGAAGTCCTGCTCGACGGCGATCGGGATCTCGCGCCCGGCTTGCAGGTCATCCATCTGCCTGGACACACCCGCGGAAGCTGCGCGCTGCTGGTCGACGAGCGGTATCTGTTCACCGGCGACCATCTCTGGGCCTGGGAAGGTCGGCTGGAGATGGGACGCAGCGTCTCCTGGTACTCGTGGACGGAGCAGAAGAAGTCGTTGCGCAAGCTGCTCGATTATCAGTTCGAGTGGGTCCTGCCGGGCCACGGGCGGAGCCTCCATCTTCCGCCGGACCGCATGCACGAGGCCGTCGCCGACCTACACCGCCGCCTTCGCTGAGGACATTCCCGCTCGGATCAACGCGCGGGACATGCGCGGCGTATTGCAGGCCCAGCCGAGGCGGCCGTCCCGGCCGGCGACGATGATGCCGCCCTCGCCGTGGGCGCGCGCCCGCAGAAGACCGACGGCGTCGATGGCCGCCCGGCGCGGAGAGACCCCATCCCGGACGAATGCGCACGCCTCGCGGGCCATCGTGACCTTGAGAATCGCCTCTCCCAGGCCCGTCGAGCTGGCCGCCGCTTCGTGATCGTCGGCGTAGGTGCCGGCGCCGATGATCGGCGTGTCGCCGACGCGGCCAGGCCGCTTGTACATGGTGCCGCCAGTCGAGGTGCAGGCCGCGACGTGGCCCTTGGCGTCCACGGCGACGGCGCCGATGGTGCCGATCTTGCGGCGCACGCTGTCGGCGCCTTCCTTGAGCGCCAGCGCGTGCAACTCCTCCCAGCGGGCGCGCTGCCGGGCCGTGATCAGCGACGAATTCGCAATCGCGGGGATTCCGCACTCGCGTGCAAACGCCTCCGCCCCGGTGCCGCAGAGAAGAACATGGGGCGTGTCGTCGCAGACGCGGCGCGCGGCGAGGATGGGGTTCTTCACCGTCTTCACGCAGGCGACGGCACCCGCCCGCAGCGTCGTCCCGTCCATGCAGCTCGCGTCCAGCTCCACTTCGCCTTCGCTGGTGAGCGCGGCGCCGGTGCCGGCGTTGAAGAAGGGATCGTCCTCCAGGACCACCGCTGCCGCCTGGGCGGCGTCCAGGGCGGAGCCTCCCTGAAGAAGCACGCGCAATCCCGCCTCGGTGGCCCGGCGCGTGCCCTCGAAGTAGGGCGACGGATCCACGTCCGGCCGCGTTCCGGCCCCGCCGTGGACCACCACCGCCGGGCCGCCCTTGCGGTCCAGCAGGGTGTCGAACTCCGCCTGCGTCAGATCTCCCGCGTAGGACATGGGGGCGCCGACATAACACAAGCCCGGCGGCTTGACAGCGCGCACCCGGTTATGAATGTTCCGCCCACTTTCAGGAGATGGACATGGCCGCAGAGCGGAAGGTGCAGGAAGTCGTGATCGTCGGCGCCGCCAGGACTCCCATCGGCGCGTTCCAGGGATCGTTGTCGAGCCTGCCCGCTCCCCGGTTGGGGGCGGTCGCCATCAAGGCGGCGCTGGAGCGCGCGGGCGTGAAGCCCGAAGAGGTGAAGACGGTCTTCATGGGCCATGTGCTGCAGGGCGGCGTCGGTCAGGCCCCCGCGCGGCAGGCCTCGCTGTACGCCGGCATCCCGAAGACCGTGCCCTGTGTGACGGTGAACAAGGTCTGCGGGTCGGGCCTCGAGGCGGTCATCGAGGCAGCGCGCGTCATCGCGCTAGGCGAGGCCGACGTGCTGGTCGCGGGCGGCATGGAGAGCATGTCGAACGCGCCGTACTTCACGCACTCGATGCGCAACGGCGCGCGCATGGGGAACGTGGAGATGAAGGATCTCATGATCCACGACGGTCTCTGGGACCCGTACAACGACATGCACATGGGAATGTGCGGCGAGAAATGCGCTGCCGACTTCCAGTTCTCCCGCAGCGCCCAGGACGAGTACGCGCGCGAGACCACGCTGCGCGCGCAGAAGGCGCAGAAGGAAGGCGCCTTCAAGGCGGAGATCGCGGCGGTCGAGATCGTCGACAAGAAGGGCGGCAAGACCGTCGTCGACGAGGACGAAGGCCCGAAGCTCGCCAAGCCGGACAAGATCGCGTCGCTCAAGCCCGCGTTCAAGAAGGACGGCACCGTCACCGCGGCAAACGCCTCGTCGATCAACGACGGAGCGGCGGCGGTGGTGCTCATGTCGGCTGAACGGGCGAAGCGGGAAAACCGTACCGTCCTCGCCCGGCTCGGCGACTTCGGTCACGCGGCGCGCGACCCGGTGGAGTTCACCATCGCCCCGGCCGACGCCATCAACCAGGCCCTCGGCCGCGCCCGGCTGAAGGCGACGGACATCGATCTCTGGGAGATCAACGAAGCGTTCGCCGTTGTAGCGATGGCGAACAACAAGCTGCTCGGGATCACGCCGGACAGGGTGAACGTCCGCGGTGGCGCGGTGGTCCTCGGACACCCCATCGGGGCGTCGGGGTGCCGCCTGCTGGTCACGTTGCTCTACGCGATGAAGGATCTGAACAAGAAGCGTGGCATCGCCTCGCTCTGCATCGGCGGCGGCGAAGGCATCGCGCTCATCGTCGAGCGGGATTGAGCCATGAACAAGGTCGTCGCCAACGCGGACGAGGCCATCCGGGACATGCAGGATGGCGCGGTCATCATGTCGGGTGGGTTCGGCCTCTGCGGGAATCCGGAGAACCTGATCAAGGCCATCCACCGCAAGGGCGTGAAGAACCTCACCATCATCTCCAACAACTGCGGCACCACCGACAAAGGCCTGGGAGTCCTGCTGCAGAGCAAGCAGGTCAGGAAGATGATCGCGAGCTACGTCGGCGAGAACAAGGAGTTCGAGCGCCAGTTCCTCCAGAAGGAGCTGGAGGTGGAGCTGAATCCGCAGGGCACGCTCGCGGAGCGCATCCGCGCCGGCGGCGCCGGGCTGGGGGGCTTCTTCACCCCCACCGGTGCCGGCACGCAGATCGCGCAAGGCAAGGAGAGCCGCGTCATCGACGGCAAGGAGATGATCCTGGAGAAGCCGCTCAAGGCCGACTACGCCATCGTCCGCGCCTGGAAGGGCGACAAGTGGGGCAACCTCGTCTTCCGCAAGACGGCGCGCAACTTCAGCCCGATGATGGCGACGGCCGCGCGGATCACCATCGCCGAGGTCGAGAACCTGGTCGAGATCGGCGAGATCGACGGCGACGAGGTCCATGTCCCCTCGGTCTACGTGAAGCGGATCTTCAAAGGGACGAGCTACGAGAAGCCGGTCGAGAAGCGCACGGTGAGGAAGGCCTGACATGCCGCTGACACGCGAGCAGATCGCGGCGCGCGCCGCGCAGGAGCTTCGGGACGGGTTCTACGTGAACCTTGGCATCGGCATCCCGACGCTGGTGGCGAACTACGTGCCCAAGGGAATGGACGTGATCCTGCAGTCGGAGAACGGCATGCTCGGCATCGGGCCGTATCCGACCGAGGACGAGATCGACCCCGACCTGATCAACGCCGGCAAGGAGACGGTGACCGAGCTGAGGGGAACCTCCTACTTCTCCAGCGCCGATTCGTTCGCCATGATCCGCGGTGGCCACATCGACGTGGCCATCCTCGGCGCCATGGAGGTGAGCGAGCAGGGCGACATCGCCAACTGGACCATCCCGGGCAAGGTGCTGAAGGGGATGGGTGGCGCCATGGACCTGGTCACCGGCGCGAAACGCGTGATCGTGGCGATGGAGCAGGTGGCGAAGGACGGCTCGAAGAAGCTGCTCAAGGAATGCCGCCTGCCGCTCACCGGCAAGAAGTGCGTCAACACCGTGATGAGCGAGCTGGCCGTCATCGACATCACGCCGCAGGGTCTGCTGCTGCGCGAGATCGCTCCCGGCGTCACCCCTGACGACGTCCAGAAGGTCACCGAGCCGAAGCTTCGGGTCTCCCCGGAGCTGCGGACCATCAAGGTCTAGAACGACGATTCTTGGCGTGCTTGGCGGTTGATCTGCAGCCGGCCATGTTATCCTCAGATGGATGACCAATGCATCCAAGCCTGCGTCGCCGACCCGCCGCAACGCGCGGGTCCATCACGAAGTGATGGTCGGGGTCACTTCGGAAGCAGGCACCTTCAGCGGGTGGGGCACCAACCTGTCCGTCGGGGGCGTCTTCGTGAATTCGCAGCACGCGGCTCCCGCCGGTACACGCGTCCAGATCCTCCTGCAGCTTCCCGGCCACGGTGAGTGCAAGCTGGCCGGGCGCGTCGCCTGGGCCCAGCCGAGCGGTCCCGGTGTGGACGAACCGGGGATGGGCGTCGAGTTCCTCGAGGTCGACGAAAAGACGCTGACGCTGGTCGGCAAAATGGTGGAAAAGCTCTCCCAGGATCTCTCGCGCGCGCCGGCGTGAAAGTCACGCTGAAGGCCGAGTCGGTGGTGCATGGCGGCGAGACGCTGGCCCGACACGACGGCCGCGTCGTCTTCCTGCGTGGCGCCGCGCCCGGGGACCGCGTCGAGGCAGAGCTGACCGGAGAAGGTCGTTTCGAACGGACGCGCGCGCTGCGCGTCGTCGAGCGGAGCACCTCTCACGTCGATCCGCCTTGTCCCATCGTCGAGCGCTGCGGCGGATGCCCGCTGCAGCACGTGACGTATGAAGCGCAGCTCGCCGCCAAGGAGGAGCTGACGGCCGACGCACTGGAGCGCATTGGCGGGTTTCCGCGCGGGAGCTACGAGCTCGAAGCCATCGTTCCCAGCCCGACACAGTTTCGTTACCGTCGGCGGGCGCGGCTGCATCGCGCGGCCGGCGGCGCCTGGGGATTCGCGCAGGCCGGCGCCGCGACCGTCGAGCCGGTCGACGAATGCCTGTTGTTCGAGCCTTTGCTGGAAGAGCTGGCGCAGGTCGCGCGGAGAGCGGGCGAGTTGCCCGGTGTCGTCGATCTCGGTCTCCTGACCGGCGAGAAGAAGGGAGCCATCGACCTTCGCATCGAGGGGCCCGCCGCTCCGGGCTTGCGCAGGCGGGCTGAAGAGCTCCTCCAGCACCCGCTGGTGCGAGGTGTGACGCTGGCGGGGAGCGCGATCGGCGATCCGGTGATCGTCGATGCTCCGCTGCCGAACGGCGCCCGGCTGCGCGCTCGACCGGATGCGTTCGCGCAAGCGAATCGGTCCATGCTTCCAGCGCTGCAGCGCGAGGCGCTCCGGGCAGTCGGCGATGCCGAGCGCGTGCTGGAGCTGTTCTGCGGCAGCGGCACGCTGACGTTGCCGCTGCTCGGACGAGGGCAGCAGGTCACCGCGGTCGAGAATGCAGGCCCGTCGCTGGCGCTGCTGCGCCGGAGCGCGGACGAGGCGCGACTCGCCGTCAAACTCATCGCGGGCGACGCTCCCGCCGTCGTTCGTGCGTTCGCCGACCTTGTGGACGTCGTCCTGCTCGATCCTCCGCGCTCCGGGGCCGTGGACGCGGTGCGCGCCCTCGCCTCTCTCGCGCCGCCGCGGATCGCCTACGTCAGCTGCGACGCGCCGACGCTCGCTCGCGACGGAAAGTTGCTCGCCCAATCCGGATACCGCCTGGTAAGGGCGGTGCCGCTCGATCTCTTTCCCCAGACTGCGCACTTCGAGGTGGTCGCAACCTTCCAACGATGATCCTGCTTTCCCTGCTGGCCGCCGCCGCCTTCGACCTCGCTCCGACCCGCGTCACATCCGACCAGATGAACCGGTGCCGCGTCGAGGAAACGTTGCCGCTCGGCCGCGGCAGGGTGGAGAAGGGAAGCTGCGGGCCGTCGCTCGACGCCGAGACAGCGCGCAGACGGTGCAAGGACGCCGCACGCCACAATTCGTTGGCGGCGGGGGTGACCGAGGAGAATTGCCTCTACGAATATACCCGCGGCCACTTCCTCTTCCGGGGCGAGGTGAAGGAGTTGATCGTCGCCCGCCGTCAGGATGGAACACCGGTGGTCGTCTTCAAGGTGCCGGAGGGCGATCAGCTCATCGCTTTCCAGCACTTCGCCGACGCGGTGCTGATCGGCGTCGGACGGGGCAAGTCGTTCCACTATGCGGTCGCGACGACGCGCGGCGTGCTCAAGGCGCCGCCGCTGGGCGATCCGGAGGACATCCGAGACGTCAGCGTGATCGGTGGGCGGATCCGTGTCACCGGCAGGGCGCGAGCGATGCACATCGACCTCGTCCCCGGCACGTACCGGCTGCTGATCCGCAAGTGACTCAATGGAAGGGACTGTCCGGCTTCCACTTCGGCCGCGGCCCCGCGAGCAGCGAGATCCCCACCAGCAGCTCGACGCGCGCCATCTGGGCGGCCGCTTCCCAGTCGTAGGTCGGCAGCCATTCGTCCGACGGCTGGTGGTAGCGGTTGGCGCGGAAATCCTTGAAGGCGGCCTCGCCTCGCGGTCCGGAAAACCCCTGCCACAGGCAGGCGGACGGCACGCCGATGCGCGCGAAGTTGAGCTGGTCGCTGCGGGCGAAGAAGTTCTGCTCGGGCACCGGGTCGGCGACGATCGCGATTGCAAGCTCGGCGGCCGCCGCGCGGACGTGATCCTCGAGCGTCGACAGCTCCGCGCCCCGCAGCACGAGCTCGCCCACCGGATACGCGGGCAGGAGCTGATCGAGATTCAGGTTGGCAATCATCCGCTCGCGCGGGATCGTCGGGTGCCGCGCGAACCAGGCCGAACCGAGCAGTCCGCGCTCCTCGCCGGTGACGGCGAGGAAGAGCACCGAACGTTCCCGTCGGGGCAGCGCCGCGAAGCCGCGCGCGATCCCACCCGTGGTGGTCCAGGTGCGCGGAGTAGACGACGGTGTCCGGCAAATCGCCGGGCAAAAGGCCGGCCACGTTGCCGGAGTCGAACGCCCGTGTCGTCTGCTTGAGGTGCAGTCTCGCGCGCGATCCCACGCGCTGCCGCAGCCGGTCGCTCTCCGCGAGATCGACGTACGCGACCGGCAAGGGCGGCAGGTCGTCGGTGACGTGCGCCTGCCCGTTGACGAAATTGCGCTGCAAGAGCGCCCAGGGCCGTCGCGCCTCCGCTTCCTGCGTGGTGAGCACGATTTCGGCGACGGCTCCCGCGGCGCGCAGCCGCTTCAGCTTGTCCTCGTTCGCCGAGGCGAGCGCGCGCTGCGTCGACGGCAGGCTGGCCGGCGCTCCGGCGAGGACCATGGCGATCTTGCCGCGGACGTCGCGGATCTCGGCGGGCTGTCCGTAGCCTGCGAAGGTGAGGTCGCCCTCGATGGCGCGATCCGGCGCGCCACAGTCTCCGCCGACGAGCACGTCCTTCACCGGGGCGCCGTCCACGGTCAACGTGCCTTCGGCCCGCGATTCGCAGAGCTTGACCCGCTGGAGGTATCCGCTCTCTCCGGCTGGACGGAGCCCGAGCGCCTGCATCCGGGATGCGACGTACTGCTCGGCGATGGCGTGCCCGCGGGTTCCCGTTCCGCGCCCTTCCAGCAGATCGTCGGAGAGGAACCGCACTGCCGAGGAGATGGATTGCGCTTGCACCGCGTCGAGCGCCGGCCGGCCGCGGTCCAGCAATGCGCCGGCGACCAGAACGAGCGTCCACATGGAGGCCACGCTACCATGCTCGAGGTGGACGAGCGCCTGCAGGACTTCGCCGGACTGTTGCGCCAGAACGGCCTGCGGATCTCTCCCGCCGAGGTGGCGGATGCCGCGCAGGCGACGCTGCTCGTCGGCTTGGAGGACCGCGCCGCCTTCCGCGGCGCGCTTCGCGCGACACTGGTCAAGCGCGGCCAGGACGCGCCTGTGTTCGACCGGCTCTTCGAGCTCTTTTTCACCGGCGTCAAGGATCTGCTGGAAGGTCTTCAAGGGTCGCTCCTGGACGCGCTCGAGCGCGAGAACCTGGGCGAGGCGGAGCTCGAGGAAGTGGCGCGGATGCTGGCGCAGATGTCGCCGCTGGCGCAGGCGCTCGCAGCCGGCCGCACCGACCAGCTCGCGCGCATCCTGCGGCAGGCGACGGTGGCCATCGATTTCCGAGGCCTGCAGAGCCCGCTGCAGCGCGGATTCTACGCGCGGCGTCTGCTGCAGGCGGCCGGCGGGTCGCAGGCGGAGAAGGATCTGCAGCACCTTCTGCAGATGCTGCAGCAGCGGGGCCTCGATCCCGCCCTGGTGGAGCTCGCCACGCGCAGGGTCTCGCAGACGCTGAAGGCGCTCGAGGATTCCGTCCGGCGCGTGGCCGATCGCGAGCAGAAGGCGCGGGATCCCGAAGCGCGCGGCGAGAAGTCGCTGCTGCACCGCAACCTCTCGTCGTTGACCGCCGACGAGGTGCAGCGCATGCGCGCGGTGGTCCGGCGGCTGGCGGAGCGGCTCAAGGCGCGTCTGTCGCGCCGGCGCAAGGTGAGACGCCGCGGGCATCTGAGCGTGCGCCGGACGTTACGCAAGAACCTCTCCACCGGAGGCGAGCCGTACAAGCTCGTGTTTCGCGCGCGCCGGCCGGAGCGGCCGGAGATCGTCGTACTCTGCGACGTGAGCGACTCGGTCCGCAACGTCTCGCGGTTGATGCTGCAGTTCGTGTACACGCTGCAGGAGCTTTACGCGCGCGTACGCAGCTTCGTCTTCGTCAGCGACATCGGCGAGGTCACGGACCTGTTCAAGAAGACGGACGTGAGCACCGCCGTCGACCTGGCCACCGCCGGCCGGGTCATCAACCTTTCCGCCAACTCCAACTACGGCCACGCCCTGAAGCTCTTCCACGGCACCTGGCTCGGCTCGATCACGCGGCGCACGACGGTGATCGTGATCGGGGATGGCCGCACCAACTACAACCCGCCCAATGCGTGGGTGCTCGGCGACCTGCGCCGCAAATGCCGCCGCCTGATCTGGCTTTGCCCCGAGGAGCAGCACTCCTGGGGATTCGGCGACAGCGAGATGCCCCTCTACGCCCGCCACTGCCATCGGGTGGAGAGCGTGCGCTCCGTGGACGACCTCGGCCGCGTGGCAGCGGAGCTGATGCCCTAGGAGGCCATGATGCGCTGGCGGCGGCGGGCAAGTAGGCGCAGGCTGCCGTGCGGAGGCGCTGGACTCATGCTACGAATCCGCGGACTTTGATGGGCTATCGCGACCCCAACGACTGGCAGGAGCAGCTCCAGGCATCCCTGCGCCGCGCGCAGGAGGCCATCGCGCGCGGCACCACCCAGCAGGACCAGATGGTCCGCGAGTGGACGGAGAACCTCCGCAATGCCTATCCCGACTGGGGCCGGGAGCGCTGGCAGCGAAGGCTCGAGCGCAAGCTGCGCCGCCGGGCGGAGCGCGAGGCGAAGGTCGCGAACGCCAGCCTGTTCGAGGGGTATCTGTGGCTGCTCGGGGCCATCGTTCTCTTCATCATTGCCCTCTCGTCGCTGCCGTTCCTGTGGTGGCTGATCTTCCCGGCGGCGGGATTGGGATCGCGCGGCACGCGCGTGATCGCGCGGCACAGCCGGATGACGCAGCCGATCCTCACCGAGCCGCACCCGGCGCGCGCCAGCAGCGCCACGGGCGCGACGGCGGAGCAGCAACGGGCGCAGCGGTTCGGGTCGCTGAGCGGAATCGGCAAGGTCTTCGACGGCGACCCGATCCAGCAACCCGCCCCCGTCCGCGGCGCCGCCGTGCAGCAGGATCCGCGCGACGTCCGGGTGGACGCGATCTGCGACCGGATCCTCGGCGAGCTGCGGACATCTCCCGACGCAGTCAAGGACATGTTCGTCAAGCCGGACGAGACCATCGCCGCGCTGCGCGCCACCTGCCGCAACCTGACCCGGCGGGAGCGCGACCTGCGCCGCTTCCTCTCTCCGCAGGACGACGAGCGCCTGATGCGCGAGCGGGAGGCGCTGCAGAAGCGCATCAGCGGCGAGTTGGACGACGTGACCAAGATGCGGCTGGCGGCCGCCCTGGCGGCGCTGGATGCGCAGCGGGACCAGCGGCTGGAGCTGACCCGGGCGGCGGCCCGCTTCGATGCGGAGCACACGCGCATCTCCTACACGCTGGAGAGCCTCTACACGCAGGTGGTCCGGATGCGCTCGGCGGACAGCTCCAGCGTCGACGTTGCCGGGGCCGGCTTGCGCCGCAGCCTCGACATGCTCTCGCACGAGGTGAACGCGCTGGCGGATGCGCTCGAGCGGGTGAACAGCGGCGAGGCCGAGCGCATGCGCAAGGTCTCTTCCGGGCCGGCCGGCGAGAACGGCGCGGTGCCGCCGGGGGCGCCAGGCAAGAGGGAAAAAGCGTGATCCGGCCGTTCGGGGGGAAGACGCCGCAGCTCGGCGACGGCGTCTTCGTCGCGCCGAGCGCCAGCGTCATCGGCGACGTCGCCATCGGCGCGCGCAGCACCATCTGGTACGGCGCCGTGCTTCGGGGCGACGTGGAGAGCATCCGGATCGGCAGCGAGACCAGCATCCAGGACAACACCGTCATCCACGTCGATTCCAGCGGCTTCTCCACCGTCGTCGGCGACCGCGTGACCGTGGGGCACAGCGTCGTCTTGCACGGCTGCCGCATCGGGGACGACGCGTTGATCGGCATCGGCAGCATCGTCCTCAACGGCGCCGAGGTCGGCGATGGGGCGATGGTCGGCGCGGGCAGCCTGGTCACGCCCGGGACGAAGATTCCCGCCGGCATGCTCGCGGTCGGGTCCCCCGCCCGGGTGAAGCGGGCGCTCACCGACGAGGAAAAGCGCCACGTGCAGGAGGGGGTCGAGCGCTACGTCCGGCTGGGACGGGAGCATCGCTGATGGCGCAGGTGCCCGCCCGCGTGGACAAGCCGGTGGCGCTGCGCGGCTCGCAGCTCTTGCGCGACTTCACCGACGTCGGCGTGAAGATCCTCGCGGAAATCGTCGAGCAGCGCAGCGTGGGGAAGGGCACCTACGCATTCAAGGCGGGCGAGAGCTCGGAAAAGCTCGCCTTCGTAGCCAAGGGCACGCTCCAGCTCCTGCCGGGTGACGGGGGCGGTGCGCTCGGCGAGGTAGTCTCCGGCGATACCGTCGGCGGCATGGCGCTGCTGGTCGTCGGAGAGCACGTCGTTTCCGCGCTGGCCGCGACCGACGTCGAGTTGCTCGAGCTCAATCGCGATGCCTTCGACGAGATGAAGCGCACCCACCCGCGAACAGCGCTCAACCTGACGCTCGCCCTGGCACACGACCTCGCCGAGCGGCTGCGCGAGGCGAAGGTGCCCCTGCGCGAGTTCCTCGTCTGGCAGATCGGCAAACGGCAGACCTAGTTTTGGGGGCGCGAGCGGCGGTGGCGCTCGAGCGATGAAGAAGAATGCCCGGGATCCACCGTGTGTTAGGCTGCGACGAACGTCGCAACTCCGGGGTGTGGCCTGAAAGACTGGCTCTTTCACTTCCTCACGAACTTCCACGGGCCTGCCGCGTACATCGGCGTTCTCTTCGTTCTCATTACTTGTGGCCTGGGAGTGCCGCTGCCGGAGGACGTGCCGCTCATCGCCGGCGGGTGGCTGATCGGGCGCAACGGGTCGCTGCCGCTGATGATGATCACGGGACTGGCCGGGATCCTGATCGGCGACAGCATCATCTTCCACGCGGGACAGACCTACGGGGAGCGGCTTCTGGATACGCGGCTCGGCCGCCATATCCCCGGTGAGCGAGTCCAGCGCGCCATCGCCCTCTTCGACAAGCACGGGGCGAAGTTCATCGTGGCCGCGCGCTTCGTTCCCGGGTTGCGCGCGGTGACCTATTTCGTGGCCGGGTCCACCGGCGTGCCGTACTGGAAGTTCATCACCTTCGACGGCATCGCCGCCTGCGTGTCCGCTCCGGCCTGGGTGTACCTGGGTTGGTACGCGCGCAAACACGGCCGCAAGATGCTGGACAAGGTGATGGCCTGGTCGGCGCAGGCGCAGCTGGTCGCGTTTGCCGTGATCATCGGCCTGACGGTGATCTACCTGGCGTACCTCACGCTGCGCCGGCGGTGGCGGCGCAAGCGCGGGCTGCCGGTGAGCACGCCCCCGATTCCGCTGCAGAGGGTCGAAGGCGGCCTGGAGCGGCCGGCCCAGCTCCGGCGTCGTTGAGGCCGGAGACTGGCATTGCCGCAGAGTGTCGTCGCCGTTACACTCGGCGGCTTACCGGAGAGAGGATGATCGATCCCAACGTGCCGCTGGCCCTCACGTTCGACGACGTTCTCCTGCTGCCTGCCGAGAGCGACATCCTTCCGCGGCAGGTCGATGTAAGTGCTCAACTCACCCGCAACGTCCGGCTCCGAATCCCGCTCGTCAGCTCGGCGATGGACACCGTCACCGAGGCGCGGACGGCCATCGCCATGGCGCAGGAGGGCGGCCTCGGGTTCATCCACAAGAACCTGACCATCCAGCAGCAGGCGCTGGAGGTGACCAAGGTCAAGAAGTACGAGAGCGGGATGGTGGTGGACCCGGTCACCATCGAGCCCGACGCGCCCGTCCACAAGGCCGTCGCGCTCATGCGGCAGCATGAAATCAGCGGCATCCCGGTGACGAAGAACGGCCGCCTGGTCGGCATCCTCACCAACCGCGATCTCCGCTTCGAGAAGAACCTCGACCAGAAGGTCGAGGCGATGATGACCCGCGAGCTGGTCACCTGCCGGGAAGGGATCACGCAGGACGAAGCGAAGGAGCTGCTCCACCGCAACCGCATCGAGAAGCTCCTGGTGGTCGACGACAAGTACCAGCTCAGGGGCCTCATCACCATCAAGGACATCGAAAAGACGCGGGCCCATCCCAACGCGGCGAAGGACGAAAAGGGCAGCCTGCTGGTGGGCGCGGCCGTCGGCGTGGGACCCGACCGCGACGAGCGGGTGCACGCGCTGCTGCAGGCAGGCGCCGACATCATCGCGGTGGACACCGCGCACGGGCATTCGCGCGCCGTGCTCGACGCCGTGCGCGACCTGAAGCGGAATTTCAAGGGTATCGAGATCGTCGCCGGCAACGTGGCGACGGGCGACGCGGCGTCGGCGCTGTGCGAGGCCGGAGCGGACGCGGTGAAGGTCGGCATCGGTCCGGGCTCCATCTGCACCACCCGGGTGGTCGCCGGCGTCGGCGTTCCGCAGATCACCGCCATCGACAGCTGCGTGCGCGCCGCCTCCCGTCACGGCGTTCCCTGCATCTCCGACGGCGGGATCAAGTACTCGGGCGACATCGTGAAAGCGCTCGCGGCGGGCGCGCACACCGTCATGATCGGGTCGCTGTTCGCCGGGACCGAGGAGGCTCCGGGCGAAGTGATCCTCTTCCAGGGCCGGTCCTACAAGTCGTATCGCGGGATGGGATCGATGGGCGCCATGAAGAAGGGCTCCCGCGACCGCTATTTCCAGGACGAGACCGAGGACATGAAGCTGGTCCCCGAGGGCATCGAGGGGCGCGTCCCGTACAAGGGCCCTCTCGCGATGAACGTCTTCCAGCTGGTGGGCGGGCTCCGCAGCGGCATGGGGTACACCGGCTGCCACAGCATCGAGGAGCTGCGGACCAAGGCGAAGTTCGTGCGGATCACCGCGGCGGGCCTGCGCGAGAGCCACGTCCACGACGTGCAGGTGACGCAGGAAGCCCCGAACTACCGGATCGAGAACTGAAGCCGCGCGCGCTGGCGCTGATCATCCTCGGCGCTCCCGTCCTCCTCTTTCTCTTGAGCGGAATCCGGGCGGTGCAGCTTGCCCGCGAGGGCGAGGTGCCGGAGGCCTGGCGCGACTTGAACTGCGACGGGAAGGTGTCCTGGGCGGAGTGGCTGCGCGGCGGGATCGATTTCCGGCTGCGGCCGTCGCAGCTCGTCCCGGGGTGCCAGGATGTCTATGCGGTAAAGACGGGCAAGGCGCTGGTCGTGCGGTGCGAAGCGGCGCCGCAGTGCCGGCTCGCCCGCGGTCTTCCCAAGTGACACTCCCTCACCCGAAGGGAACGCACCGCTCGCGAAGAAAGACCGCAGTCTCGGGCTTTCCAATCTCGCCCCGCGCGACCTTCAGGACCATTTCCAACAGCTCCTCGGAGGGCGACTCGAGCCAGACGTCGTTGAGACCCAGAAAGGCAATGGTAGCGGCGAGGCCGATGCGCTCGTTGCCGTCGATGAAGGGATGGTTCTGGACGAGATGGAACAGGCACGCTGCCGCCATTTCGTGCAAGCTGGGATGCAGATACTGGCCGCCGAACGACGCGCGCGGCATCGCGAGCGCGGAGGAGAGCAAGCCGACGTCGCGGATCCCGCCCGATCCGCCGTATTGGCGAACCTGGTCGGAATGGATGGCGAGCACTTCGTCGAGCGTGAGAAATCGCGGATCTTTCATTCCGCAAGCTTACGGAAGACGCCGCCATACCTCTCATGGGCGCGCGCCATGACTTTCTTCAGACGCTCATCCACCCGCCGGGGACGAACGGGCGAAACCACCATGACGTCGCCGTCCGTCGAAAGCTCCAGGAGAGTATCGGCCTCGATGCCAAGTTCGTCCAACAGCTCCTTGTCGAGGACGAGAGCGAGGCTGTTGCCGGTCCTGACGAGCTTCTTCCGCATGGACGACTCCGTTCGTACGTAGACTTTACTTGGTACGAACGCATGGAGCAAGCGGTCGAGGCCGCGGTGGATGTCTCAGGCGAAGGCGGCTTCCGGGACGCGGCGGGCGTCGCGGGTCTCGAGCCACTCTGCCACCCCCCACGCGGCCGCGAAGCCGAGCTGCGCCAACCCGTTCAACAGATATACCCGCGAGATCCGCCGGCGGGCTCCCGCGTACCAGAGGTCCATGGCCGCGAAGCTGACCGCCGTGCTCATGCCGAGGATGCGCAATTCGCGGGCTACCTTTCCGCGCGCGCCCGCAGCACCGAGGGCGGCGCCAATGTTCGCGAGGCACGCGCCGACGCCCTTCGTCAACCAGACTTCCAGCTTTGGCCCGGTCACCTTCTTGAAGCTGCGAAGGTCGACGAGAGGCCAGAGCCCCGCCGCCAGCAGGTACCCGCCATGCATGAGGGCCACGCGAGCGGCAGGCGGGCGGCGCATGCGCGCCGGCAACGGGCGTGCTTCCCTCGGCCCCGGCGTCGCCGGGCGCTCGCTCGCCTGCTCGATGGTCGCTTCGGCCATGCACCGCCCCCGTCGCATGGGAAGTTAGGGCGCAGGCGGGCCCGTGGCGAGTCCGGTACAATGCGCAAAACGCCATGAGAGAGCTCCGCAAAACCGTCTGCAACCGCGATTGCCCGGACGCCTGCTCGGTCGTCGCCCACGTCGAGGACGGGCGCGTGGTCGCATTGGGCGGCGACCCTTCGCACCCCGTCACGAACGGCTTCCTCTGCTGGCGAACCAACAACTTCCTCCCGCTGCAGTACTCGCCGGAGCGCCTCACCTCGCCGCTGCTCCGCGGCAAACCCGTCTCCTGGGACGAGGCGCTCGATTTCGCCGCCCGTGAGCTGTTGCGCATCCGCGCCGAATCCGGGCCCGCGGCGATCTTCCATTACCGAAGCGGCGGCAGTCTCGGCGCGCTCAAGCACCTGAGCGATTACTTCTTCGAGAAGCTCGGACCGGTGACCACCAAGCGAGGCGACATCTGCTCTGGCGCGGGCGACGCGGCGCAGATGCTCGACTTCGGCGAAGAGGACTCGCACGACATCTTCGACCTGCTCAACTCGCGCAACATCATCCTCTGGGGAAAGAACCCGGTCATCTCCTCGCCGCACCTGGTGCCGGTGCTCAACGATGCGTCCGCATCGAAGCTCCTGATCGACCCGGTCTGGCACAAGACGGCGCGGCTCTGCGACGCATTCCTGCAGCCGCGGCCGGGCGGGGATTTCTCCCTCGCGATGGCGGTGGCGCGTCTCCTCTTCGAGCGTGAGTGGACCGAGCCCGGGTTCGAGACGTACTGCGACAACGTCCCGGAGCTCCGCTCCCTCGCTTTCGCGCACTCGGTGGCCGGCTGGTGCGAGGACGCCGACGTCTCGCCGGCAGCCGCCGAGGACATCGCGCGCCGTCTGCACGAGGGACCGACGGCGATCCTCGTTGGCTGGGGCATGGCGCGCCGGGTGAACGGCGGCGCCATCGTCCGTGCCCTCGACGCGCTGACGGCCATCTCCGGGAATCTCGGCGTCCCCGGCGGCGGCGTGTCGTACTACTTCTGGCGGCGAAAAACGTTCGACCACACGTTCATCAAAGGCATCCCGGGAGCCCCGCGCACCGTGCTGGAGCCGCTTTTCGGCCCCGAGGTTCTCGCCTTCAAGGACCCGCCGATCCGCGCGGTGTGGGTTACCGCGGGCAATCCCGTCGCCATGCTGCCCGAATCGGCGACGGTGGATCGCGCGCTGCGCTCCCGCGATTTCGTCTGCGTGGTCGACTCCTGGCCGACCGACACCACTCGCGCGGCGACGCTCGTGCTTCCCACCACCACGCTGCTCGAGGCCGACGACCTTCTCGGCGCGTACGGCCACCACTGGGTCGGAGCCGCACGGCCAGTGGTCCTGCCGCCGCCGGGTGTGAAGTCCGATCTGCAGATCCTGCAGGAGCTCTCCGCGCTCGTCGGCCTCGACGGAGTGCTGGACGGCACCGCGCGCGACTGGAAGGAGCGCATCCTCCGCAAAGACGCCGGCTTCACGGTCGCGCAAGTCGAGTCCGACGGTCCGCAGCGCAGCGGGCTGTCACCGAAGGTGCTCTTCGCGGATCGGAAGTTCCGGACCAGGACGGGCAGGGTGAACCTGATCGCCTCGGCTCCGGCGCGCTCCCAGGTCTCGGCCGAGTTCCCGCTGTATCTGATGGCGCTCGCCACCGACAAGTCGCAGAGCTCGCAGTGGTCGAAGGGCCAGCCGCCCGGACCGGCCGTGGTCACCGTGCACCCGGACTCCGCTCGCGGCATCCCGGACGGCGGATTCGGCCACCTGGAGTCGGCGCTCGGAACACTGCCCATTCAAGTTCGTCACGATCCGCGCCAGCGCCGCGACGTCGCGCTTCTCGCCAAGGGCGGGCACCTGCGCGAAAACCGCAACGCCAACGTGCTGTCCAGAGCCCGCGCCACCGACATCGGCGGCGGCGGCGCACTGTACGACGAACCCGTCCGACTGAAGGGCTAACCGCAGCGTCGACTTCGCTTCCCACCGAGCCGGCGAGCCACTACACTGCGCCGCCTCGATGGCGGACATCCACGCAGAAAAAATCCTCGTCCTGGACTTCGGCTCCCAGTACACCCAGCTCATCGCCCGCCGGATTCGCGAGCTGCACGTCTACTGCGAGATCCACCCCTGCACGATGCCGTTCGCCGAGGTCCGCGCCTTCGCGGCGAAGGGCATCGTGCTCTCCGGTGGGCCGGCGAGCGTCGAGGAGCCCGGCGCGCCCATGGTGGACCCGAGGATCTTCGAGCTCGGCGTCCCGGTGCTCGGCGTCTGCTACGGCCTGCAGCTCATGGCCAAGCTGCTGGGCGGCGCCATCGATCGGACCGCCCACCGCGAGTACGGCCCGGCCCGCGTCGAAGTGACCGAGGCCGTCGGGCCGTTCCGGGACATGACGGTGGGCGAGCACCTCGACGTCTGGATGTCCCACGGCGACAAGGTCTCCGCACCGCCGAAGGGCTTCCGCACCATCGCGAAAAATCCGAGCTCGCCGTTCTGCGCCGTCGCCGATCCACACCGGAAGCTCTACGCCATCCAGTTCCATCCCGAGGTCGCGCATACTCCGCGTGGCCGCGAGCTCTACGAGGCATTCCTCGAGGAGTGCGGCGTCTCCTTCAACTTCAGGATGGGCGCGTTCGCGGAGGATGCGTCGAAGCAGATCCGCGAGCGGGTGGGAAAGGAGCGCGTCATCTGCGCGCTCTCCGGCGGCGTGGACAGCGCCGTGGTCGCGCTGCTGTTGCACAAGGCCATCGGGCCGCAGCTCCAGTGCATCTTCGTCGACAACGGCGTGCTGCGCGAAGGCGAGGCCGCCCAGGTCGAGCAGACGTTCAAGGACCGCTTCCACGTTCCGCTCCGGGTGGTGAACGCGCGCCGGCGCTTCCTCGAAGCGCTCCGGGGCGTCACCGATCCCGAGCAGAAGCGGAAGATCATCGGGCGCGAGTTCATCGCGGTCTTCGAAGACGAAGTGGGGAAGGACCGCCGCGAGCACGGCGACGCCCGCTTCCTCGCCCAGGGCACGCTGTACCCGGACGTGATCGAGAGCGTTTCGTTCAAGGGCCCGAGCGCGGTGATCAAGAGCCATCACAACGTCGGCGGGCTGCCCGAGCGGATGAAGATGCAGCTCGTGGAGCCGCTGCGCGAGCTGTTCAAGGACGAGGTGCGCGCGCTCGGGCGCGAGCTCGGGCTCCCCGAAGCCATCGTCTCGCGGCAGCCGTTCCCCGGGCCGGGGCTCGCCATTCGCGTGCTCGGCGAGGTGACGGAGGAGCGGCTGGCGCTCATCCGCAAGGCCGACGCCATCGTGCAGGAGGAGGTCGCGAACGCGGGCCTGCGCGAGAAGCTCTGGCAGGCCTTCGCGGTGCTCTTGCCGGTGAAGTCCGTCGGGGTGATGGGGGACGAGCGCACCTACGAATCCGCCTGCGTGCTCCGCGCCGTGGAGAGCCTCGACGGCATGACGGCGGACTGGGCGCGCCTGCCCTGGGACCTGGTGGCGAGGATCTCCAGTCGGATCACCAACGAAGTCCGGGGAATCAACCGGGTGGTCCTCGACGTCAGCAGCAAACCGCCCGCAACCATCGAATGGGAGTAGGGGCACCGGATTGACGGAATGCGCCGCGCCATCGCGCTGACCTTCCTCGCCGTGGCGGCGGCGGCGCGCGCGGACAGCGTGACCAACCAGATCCTCGTCAGCTCGACCCATGCAACCGAGGCCAATCCGCGGTCCAGCGTCTTCACTGATTTCCTGAACGCGAGCTTCAACGCCGGCGAGGACTGGACGCTGAGCGCCGGCGCCAGCCTCACGTTGCAGGGCAAGACGCCGGCGGCGACCCGCAGCCAATTCGGCGAGAGCAGCAGCGCGGTGACGTTCTTCACCGTGGCGGCGGATTGGTCAGTGACCGACAGCTTCACCGTGGGTGCCAGCGTCGACCTCTCCCCGAAGAGCACGCAGTTCGCGGGAACGACGATCCACGTCGTGCTGCCGCAACCGATCGGCAGGGCCACCGCCGATGCGCAGGTGCGCTCCGAGACGTCCCAAGTCGATGCCGGCGTCGACGTGTCGTGGGACTCGCTCGGCCGTTCCGACCTCGAATGGTCCTTCACCGGCGGCCTGCACGTCTCGCATTACGACATCAACCAGAGCATCCCGCGCGCCCGCGCCAATGGCACGGCCCTGACGCAGGCCCAGATCGAGCAGGGCACGACGAATTACTGCGCCTCGAACCCGCAACTGGCGACCTATTGCCGGGAACTGCTCGGCACCGTGAGCGGCATTCCCACGCCGCTGGATTTCGAGCGCCTCTCCGCCGGCGCCACCGCCACATTGTACCGGGACACCGACGTCTCCTTGTTCGGCGACGTCTACCTCTACAACCAGGACCCGACGGGCAGCTTTTTCGGCTTGGCGGCGGCGGGACGCGGCCCGGGCCTGCCCATCGCGCCGCTGCGGTTCCTGCTCCGGCCCGAAGTGCTGCATCGCTTCGGCGATTTCTCCGCGCGGCTCTGGCTGGAAGGCGGCGAGTACGTCTCGGGCACCGGCGGCACGACCGCCGGCGTCGGCCTCAGGCTGCAGTACCGCTTCACCAAAGCCTGGCGCGCATGGCTCACGTTATCCGGGCAGCGCGACGTCGACGCCGCCAACAACATCACACGGTCGGGGAGCCTCGCCGCCGGCGCAGGGTACCGCTGGTGAGCACCTGCAAGTCTTGGTGTTTCTGGGCTTGCCTTGACGCGGCGCACATCGGTACGTATCATTGGTATATATCATGTCGAGACCGAAGCCGAAGCGAGCCAAGGTGTTCTGGACGGGTCGGAGCCAGGCGGTCCGCCTACCCAAGGAGTTTCGCTTCGACAGCGACACCGTTCTCGTCCGCCGCGAGGGAGATGCCGTCGTCCTGGAGCCTGCCGACGAGTGGCCCGAGGGATACGTCGAATCCTTTGCCGGCGCGCCAAAGGACTTCGCCAGGCCGCCGCAAGGTGAACCGGACGAGCGAGAGAAGCTCGAGTGAAATATCTGGTCGACACCGATACGTGCATCTACGCCCTGAAGCAGCAAACGGCCGTCCTGGAACGATTGCTCTCGCGGAGCCGCGCGGATGTGGCAGTCAGCGTCGTCACCGAGGGCGAGCTCCGCACCGGTGCGGCCAAGAGCTCCTCGCCGGTCAAGACCATGCGCACGGTCGAGAACTTCCTTCGGCCACTGACAGTCGTCGAATTCACCTCGGACGACGCCGCGTCGTATGCAGACGTGCGTGCGAAACTGGAGCGCGCCGGCACGCCCATCGGTCCGCTCGACACGCTGATCGCTGCACAGGCCGTCGGCCGGAAGCTGATCCTCGTCTCCAACAACCAGAGCGAGTTCGGCAGGGTCGCGGGTCTTCGCTTGGAAAACTGGTCGCGGCCGTAGACCGCTGCTAGTTGACGGAATCTTCCTTATCAGACGTTGGGATCTCGCCGGGAAGTCGGGGCGGATTCGCTGGCGCGGGCGGTCTACGTAGCCGGTGGGACGGTTCAAATCGTCGAAGAACTTCGCTGGATCGAACCCCCGGGCTATGGGATTCTCCGCGCGCCGCGAAGTCCGCGCTGCCCTTGGACTGGAGGGAATGGTGAGCAAGAGAGCCAGCTTGGCCGTGGTCGCTGCAGAAGCGCAGGAAACGGAACCCGCAGAGACGACTCCCGAGCCCTCTCCGGCCGCTTTCCGGCGGATCGCGAGCCTCGGCGAGCTCGAGCCCTACGGCCAGTTCTCCAAGTGGGTGGACGACCACGACATCCTCGTCTTCCGCCGGAACGGCGCGATCAAGGCGCTCTCCAACATCTGCCCACACTTCGGCGGTCCCGTCGGGTACCACCAGATGAAGGAAGGCGTCTTCACCTGCCTCTGGCACAACTACCGCTACGAGGCCGCCACCGGCCGGTGCCTGACCAACGAGCACCTCTGCCTGCGCTCCTACAAGGTCAAGATCGAGGACGGCGGCATCTGGGTGCAGCTGGTCGAGAATCCGGAACCGGAAAGGAAAGCCCGCTGATGGCCACACTGAGCGCGAAGTGCTCGATGGACATGGACTGCCCCAAGGAGGTGGTGGTCTGGAACTACTACGACCACGAGCACGTCGTCGGCACGCACTACAAGTACTACAGCGAGTTCCGGATCCTCGCCGAGCGCGACGACTGGTGCCTGGTGGAGCGCTTCTACAAGCTGCCCATCGTCAACCTGCGCGCCTCTTCCCTCGGCTTCATGTACATGGAGTCGCCGAACCTGATCCGCTCCATCCAGCACGGAAAGCTGGGACTGGTGCTCGACCAGGAGATCCAGCTCGAGGATCTCGGACCGGACCGCTGCCGCGTCACCTGCACGTACCGGATGGAGGTGCCGGGGTTCGTGCGGACCCTGCAGCCGCTGTTCCAGCGCGTGATCACGCGCTGGTTCCACGACACCTGGGTGGAGGATGCGCCGATGCGCGTGCGCCGCTGGAAGGTCTGGAAGCTCGGCTTCCGCGACTTCCGCGGACTGGATTACGTCAACCAGAAGACCGCCAAGCCCGCCGGCGCAGGCGAGCACCGTCCGCATCCGGTCCGGTTGCCGGTGGCGAAGACGCCGGAGAGCCCACCGGGCTCCGGCTACAAGCGGCCGTTCGACGAGAGCGTCGAGGTCGGGTACTGACCGCGGAGGTCCGCTTGCAATGCCCCGTCTGCGGTGGCGCGCTTTCCCGGAAGGTCCACCGCCGGGTGCGCGACTTCGAGCATGGGCTCCCGGTGCTCGCCGATTTCGACGCCTGCCCTTCCTGCGGCCTGATCGCGCAAGTGCCGCCCCCCAACGCCGCCGCCCTCGCCACTTACTACCCGCGCGACTACCGTCCCCACGCCGCGGCCGCCGTCACCAACGGCGTCTCGCTGATGACGCGGCTCAAGAACGTGCAGGCGTCGCTGCAGATCCGGCGGCTCGCGAAGTTCCTCCCGCCGCGCGACCAACCCATCCTCGAGCTCGGCTGCGGAGGCGGTCATTTCCTGCGGGCGCTCGATCGCCACGGCTACACCAATCTCACCGGCATCGATCGCACGCCGGAGCTGGGCCGGGCGTTGGAGGGAACGCGCATCCGCTACCGCGCGCTCGACCTCGACCGTTCCCTCGACCTCGGCGGCCCGTACCAGGCGATCGTGATGAACTATGTGATCGAGCACTTCGTCAGCCCGGAGGCGGTCCTGCGCGCCTGCCGCAAGGCGCTGGCTCCCGGCGGCCGCGTCCTGCTCCTGACGCCGAACAGCCGCGCGATCAGCCATCGCGTGTTCGGCCGCTACTGGTCGGGCCTGCATGCGCCGAGGCATACGCAGCTCTTCCATCCCGGGAACCTGCGCCTGCTCGCGGAGAAGATTGGCTTCGGCAACCTGGAGATGGTGTACCCGACGGACCCGGCTTCCTGGACGCTCTCGTTCCAGAACCTCATCCAGGGGATGAAGCGGACCGGCAGGCCGCCACGAGCCGGCACCGCCTGGTACAGCCTCGCGCTGCTGCCGGCCTGGTATCCGTTCGCGCTGATCGAGACGCTGGCGCGCCGCGCGTCGTCGATGTTCGCTGTCCTGACCGCCTGACGCGGGCCTCAGCGCTCGCCGCGCGCCTGCGCGGCCGGCTCGTCGCGCCTGCGGTAGACCGGCGCACCGCCCGGGCGAGCCACCTCGACGTAATGCTCCTCGCGGTATCGGGCGAGCTCGGGGAACGCCGAGAGTGGAATCCGGTCCCAGAGATGGATGCCCGCCGGCGAAGTGTCGACGAACCACGACGGCCTGCGCTTCTCGAGGTCCTCGAGTGTCGCCTCGACGTCGGCGCGCGCCCGGTGCTGCGCCGGATCGAAACCGGCCGGCAGATGCGCCGGATCGAAGTTGCCCATGTGCGGCGACGTGTTGACGTAGCGCGTGCCGGGAAGGCGATCCGACATCGTGTAGATCGGCGAATAGTGGCCCCAGACGAACAAGGCATCGCCCGGCGCGGTATTCGATCGCAGCCATTGCGCCAGCGCGCGTGTCCGCGGCTCCTGCTCCGGGTACGCGCCCGCGATGCCGCGACCCCACGAGAACGCCAGCCAGACCGCGAGCGGCACGGCGACCCCGGCGAGCGCGAAACCACGCACCCTCGGCGCGATGCCGTGCCAGCGCGCAGCGAGCGCGGCAGCGCCCGGAGCCGCCAGCATCGACAGCGGAGGGACGAACTGCAGGAAGTAGTGCTCGTAAAACCTTCCGCCCGCGGCGACCGGGAGCCAGGTCAGCCAGAGCATCACCGATAGGGCGCGCCACACCACGTCCGCGCGCGTCCGCACACTCTCTCGCGCTGCGAGCACCCACGGAACGCACGCCGCCGCCAGGCAGAGCGCGATCTCCGCCGCGCCGCGGCCCAGCGCCGAGCCCGCGCTTCCCGCGGACGCGTACTTGAAATTGCGCGCAATCGTCCATTCGAAGAACGCGGGGAGCTGGCCGAGCGCCGCATAGCCCGCGGCAACGGCCACCCATGGAACAATCCCGCCCGCCGCCAGCGCCGCGACGCCCGCCAGTGCGCGCCGCCAACCATCGGCCGGGCGCACCAGAAGCGCTACCGCGAACGCCACCGCGGCGATGACGGCATGGTGGCGGTACAGCGTGGCGAGCCCGACGCAGATGCCGCAGAGGAGCAACCCGCCTGCCCGGCGGGACCGGGCGAAAAAGTAGATCGACGCCGCGACCGGCAGGTTCATCATCACTTCGCCGCCGAACGCCGGCACTTCCACGAGGCCGGCGAGCAGCGACATCCAGGCCGCCGCCCATCCCGCTTCCTCGCTGCCTGTCCATCGCCGGGCAGCGCCGCGAAGCAGGAGCGCCGTGCAGAACACCCAGAGGACGCCGAGGATCCGGATCGGCCAGAGATTCAGACCGCCGGCCAGCGTATACGTGAGATATCCGAGAGGAGGCTTGATCTCGACCAGGTCGCGGTACGGCAGGAGCCCCTTCAGGATGCCCGCGCCGTAGACGAGGTAATCGGACTCGTCGATGTTGAGCACGCCGAACGCGAATCCCGGCGACCGCAGCAGCGCGATCACAGCGAGCAGCGTCCATGGGGAGGTGAGAAGCTTTCTCATCCTGTCGACGATGCCCTCACCCCTTCATTTCCCGGCGAAAGAGGTCGGGAAACCCTATGCAAGAACGCCGGTGGTGACAAGGAAGATGTCGCTCACTCCGAAATGCCGGGCCAAGCGGATGGGGTTCGGTTGGGAACGTGCGCCGCCGGTGTTCCGCTCAGAAGCATCGGCACCCCAATCGATAGTGCCAGTATCGATTTCATGACTGCGAGTCTTCGAACCGCTATCCTGACCGATGATGCGTTGGCTGATATCGCTGGCGGGACTGATCTGCGCCTGCTCACCCATCATTGAACTCGCCCGGCTTCCGTTCACGAGCGAAGGCGCGCCTCTCGCCGTCGACGCAACCAACGTTTATTCCGGAGCAGGTGGCGTTTTCGCCGTGCCGATCGCCGGAGGCGACCCGGTACTCGTCGGGTACCCGCGCCCAGAGGGTGACCTCACTCTGCCACGCATCACAGCTATCGCAGTCGATGACCAATTCGTCTATGCGACTTCGCAATTTGGAATGTGGCGCTTTTCGAAAAACGGGGCCGTGCCGCCAATGCGATTGGTTCCGGATACCTCACGTTTGATGGCGACGGATGGGCAATTCGTCTATTGGGGCACCTACCAGTACCGTGGCGACATCGTGGACCTGATCCAGGCGATCGACGTGAACGGCGCAGGACCGGTGATCCCGGTCTTGTCGATCAACGTTACGACCCCGCCGCCCTATGGTGGATTGGTCGCAGCGCTGTCGCTCGACGGGAATGATCTTGTCTTCTTGGCAGGCGCGCGCGTGGCGCGCATGCCCAAGCAGGGCGGTCCGGTCGAAGAGCTTTTCGCAACGACTGGCGATCCGCTCGCGATGGCCGTCGACTCGCAGCACATTGTCTTCGCGACAAGGCCTGAGCCGTCGAAGACGCGGATTTTCATGCTGCCCAAACAGTCGCCCTTTCGCGTCGTCCAGCTGATGCAAACGTCGCTCTGGGTGAAGTCGATGGCCGCCGCGAGCGGCCGGGCCTGGTGGACAGGATGGGAGAGCGCAGGCGGCGGTTCTCCCGAAGACAATTCTCCTGGAGTGGTTTTCGGCTGCTTGCGCGAGGTGAACATCCCGACCGGCAGTGGCCGCACTGTAAGCGAGGACGGCACCGTCTTTCCGGCTGTCGCCGTCAACGACAGCGGTGTGTACTGGACGGAGGCCAACAAGGTGTTGATGGTGCGGCGATGAAATTCTGCCTCGCTGTCCTCGCCGTAATGGCGCCATCGGCGGTGCGTGCGGACGTCGCGAAGGCGTCTTTCTTGGAGCGGGCCCTTGTCTTGCCCGAGCACGTCGTTCAGATCCACACGGCATATGATCTCCGCTTCGATGACGTCGGAACGACCGTACATCAGGTCCTTCTCGGCTTCGAAGTCGGCGTCCCCGGAGGCCTCCAACTCGGTTTGTCCCTGGTGCAGCGGGTCACTCCGAACCTCGGCTTTGACCGCCTGGCTGTTCGCGCCGCGTACCTCGCGCACGACCAAATCGCGGTCCGCGTCGATGGCGGCGTGTACGACACGAAAATCTACGGGCAGACACCGGGGTTCTCCGGTGGCATGGGTGTTTCCCTGCGGATCCCGCTGATCTCGGACCTCATTGTGCTGACCAGCGGCCGGTTCACCGGCCTTCCGCCCATCGGCCCGCGCTTCTCGCCGTGGCCGTCCTTTTCATTCGCCGACGATCTGATCACAGTCGACGTGAACGCCCTCGGGCTGACCGGCTCCGTCGGAGTGCCCATCGGCGTGCTGGTGCAGCTTGCTCCAGGCGTGGCGGCAGGTTTGCGCGTCGGGTACCGGCATACGTTCGGCGCGTATGCGACGGCCGATTACGTGCCAGTCGGCGTGGACCTGCTCGCTTCGGGGGCAATCGACGTCATCGTCTCAGCCGAGATGCCACGGAAACTACAGTCCGCTGCGGCTGTATACGAGGGCCGGGTCTTACTACAAGCGCGATACTAGTACCGTCGCAAATTCGGAACCGGTCGCTCGAACCCCTATGCAAGATCGCCGGCCTGACAAGGAAACTGCGCTACTGCGCTCACGGGTGCCATGTCGTCCGGGAGCGGCGGCGATAGACCCGGGACCCCGCAACGTCCGCAACGAGCGCGTAGTGCTCGTGGAGGTATCGGTCGAGCGCGGGGACCACGGAAAGTGGAACTCTCTCCCAATGGTGGATGCCCGCGGGTGCGGTGTCCACGAAGACGGGCACCCGGTTCGTTTCGAGATCGCGGAGCGTGAATGCGACGTCTCGGTCCGAGCGGAATGGCGCCAGATCGATGCCGTCCGGCAGGTGCGCCGGGTCGAAGTTGCCGACGTGGACGGAGGTGGTCACGTAACGCGTCCCGGGCAATCGTCCGGCGAGAAAATAGATCGGCGAGTAGTGGCCCCAGATGAACAGCCGCTCGTCTGCCGTCGTATTGCGGGCGAGCCAACTGGCGAGCGCACGGGCGCGCGGTTCCTGATCGGGATACCTGCCTGCCATCCCGCGCCCGAAGGAGAAGGCCATGAGGATCAGCGCCGGAAACGCACAGGCCACCAAGGCGAGCCTGCGCCGGCGCCGTGAGAAAGCCGGCCATCTCTGGACGAGCGAGGCGGCCTGCGGCGAGGCAAGAAGAGCCAAGGGTGCGACGAACTGCAGGAAGTAGTGTTCGTAGAAGCGGCCGCCGGCGCTGACGGCAATCCAGGTGAGCCATAGCGCGAGCACGACGCCGGTGCGCGCGGGGCCGCGGACGGTTGGCTGGACCGTTTCCCGCGTCGCGAGTACCCAGGGAATGATCGCGCCACCGACACAGAGTGGAATTGACTGCGCGGCGAGAAGAAACGCGTCGCGCGCCGTGCCCACGGCGTAATGCATGTTTCGGGCGATCACCCAATCCCAGAACTCCGGGAGCGCACCGATCCTCGAGAAGGCGAAGACCGTCATTACCCAAGGGAGCGCAAAGCCTGCTGCGAGCGCGAGCGGCCTGAGCAGCCGGCGAAGATCCTTGTTTCGAAGCGCGTGCCAGCAAAGCGCCAGGCCAAACGCCGCCAGCAGGATGCCGGCTTGCTGGCGAATGAGAGAGGCGACGCCGACACAGATGCCGGCGAGAAGCCCGTCAGCGAGCCCTCCTCCGGTCTCGGCCCGGACATAGAACAACAGCGCGCCGGCCGCCGGGAGAGCCATGAGCACCTCGGTGGAAACCGAAGGCACCTCGCATTGCGAAGCGAGCAGCGCGAGCCAAGGCGCCGCAGCCGCAGCCACCTCGTTCCTCGTCAGGCGCCGCGCCGCCCGACCCAGGACGAGGCACGTCGCCAGGACCCAGAAGACGCCGAGGACGTGCACCGGCAGGATGGACAAGCGGCCGAACAAAGCCGCGGGAGCAAACGGAAGGTACGCCAGCGGCGGCTTGATGTCGGCGATCTCGGCGAACGGCACGGCACCCTGGAGCATGCGCTTGGCGATGACGGCGAAATCCGATTCGTCGATGTTGAGCATCCCGAAGACGAATCCGGCGCTGCGCAGGACGACGATCGCGGCGAAGAGCGCGGGGACGGCCCACCGCCGCGGCGGAGCGCGGGCCGTGCCGAGAGCACGGCGTTGTGAAAGCGCAAACCGGATGCGCGCGAGCTCGAGCCCGAGCCGCGGGAACTGCGTGAATCGCAGCTTGGAGTCGGGCACGTCCGTCCACATCCGGAGCGGCATCTCGACCATGTCCGTAGCCCGCAGTCCGGGAATTCCGGGTGCGCCTGCCAGCAGGCGCCCGATCAGCTCCACGTCGAAAGCCCAGCGCGCGTGGAACGGTTCCTCCAGCGCTGCCGCGAGCAGTGGCGAGACTTGGAAGGCCTTCGCGCCACACTGGGTATCGTAGACGCGCAGGTCGAGGATGAGTGAGGCTGCGGTCGCGAAGACGCGGCCCAGATAGTGGCGCGCCGCACAGCCTGCGTGCGAGAGGCTCGCAGCGTAGAGACCAGGCGCAGCATCTCCCTTGCCGGCGTCGCGAGATCCGCGTCGAGAAACCCGACGATGCGCGCGCCCATCTGGATTGCCCGCAGAAGTCCGTGCCGGACTGCCTCTGCCTTCCCCTGGTTCCTCGGAAGATCGAGGCGCAAGGCGCGCGGTCCGAGCTCCGCGCAGATGGCGGCCAGGACGTCTTGCGTGTCGTCGCGAGAACCGTCGTCGACGAACAGAATGCGGGTCCCCGGCTCCGAAAGAAGCGGCCGAAACCCTTCCGCCCGCAGCCGCCGGCCCTCGTTGAAACAGGGGACCACGACGACGAGCTCGAGCGTGTCCTCTTCGGCGTCTACCATCGCGTTCCGAGTCGCACGAGGGAGCCCTTGGCATAGACCTCGATGCGGGTGAACCGCTCACATCCGCTTCGCAGCGCAAAAGGCGCTTCGGCCGCGGGGCTTGTGGTACTGAGCGCTTGTGAACGCTCCCCCGCAGCGGCGCGGAGTCGTCGCTGTGTTGACCAGGGCCGGCCTGAACCGCCCGGTGCCGGTGTTGCTCCTCTCCGCGCTCGCGGTCGCCGTCTGCGTCAAGCTCGCGTCCGGACTGGAGATCCGCTCCAGCTTCCAGGAGCTCTTGCCCGAGGACGTTCCCTCCGTCCGAGAGATCAAGCAGCTCATCCAGCGGGTCGGCGGCGATGGAACGGTGCTGGTAGTGGTCGAGTCGATGGACGGTCCCGCGGGCCTTCCCAAGGCGGAGGCGCTCGCGCCGGCCCTCGCGCGTGATTTCATCGCGATGGGTCCCAGCCAGATCCGCAGTGTCCAGTCGAGCATGGCGCCGATCCGCGACTGGTACGAGGGCCACTGGCCGCTCTTCGTTCCGGTCGAGGAGCTGCGCAAGGCGCGCGACGCCGTGCGGAACGAGATCAAACGGCGCACCGTGGCCGCCAATCCGCTGGCGGTATCGCTCGACGACGAGGAGGAAACGGCCCCGCCGGCGTTGCCGCAAGCCGCCGACTTCCTCGACCCGAAGAAACCGCTGCCGCGCGAGCGCGTCGCGGAGCGATTCGCCCGCTACGTGGACGGCTTCATGGTCTCGCCCGACCACCGATCGCTCACGATGATTGTCCGGCCCGCCGGGACGAGCCTAGGGGTAACGGAAGCGCGCGCCATGGTCGACAAGATGCAAGCGGTGGTCGCCAGGCACAAGGCGGAGCTCGATCGCGACCACCTCCGCGTCGGCCTCGCCGGCACCTTCCCGCTCTTCATCGCCGAGTACGAAGCGATCATCAACGACGTGGCGAGCACCGCCCTGATCTGCGTCTCGCTGGTGCTGATCTCCATTCTCCTCTTTTTCCGCGACGCGCGCTCCGTCTTCTCGCTCGGGCTAGCGGTGCTGATGGCCGTCGCGGTCACCTTCGGGCTCACCCGGATTGTGATCGGCTACCTCAACACGCAGACCGCTTTCCTCGGCGCCATCGTGGTGGGCAATGGCATCAACTACGGTCTCATCTACCTCGCCCGTCTCAAACAGCTGCGCTGGCAGGGAATGGGCTTGCGCGAGGCGTGCCTGGAGAGTGCGGAGACCACGGCGCGAGCCACCCTGCTCGCCTCTGCCGCAACCAGCGTCTCCTTCGGCGTGTTGGTGGTGGCCGCGAACCGGGGATTCCGCCATTTCGGCTTCATCGGCGGGATCGGCATGCTGCTTTGCTGGCTCTGCACCTTCCTGCTGGTGCCTGCGCTCCTGACCCTGTACGAGAAGCTGCGCGGCGCTCCCAAGGTCCGTCCCGACACGACGCAGGAGAAGCTGCGCCCGGTCGTCGCGCGCATCGTCGAGCAGCGCCGTCCGATCATCGTCGCCTTCGCCGTGCTGACGGTGATCTCCGCGGCGCTCTTCATCCGGCAGATCCCGACTGCGATGGAGCGCAACCTCGACAATCTCACCAACGACCTGAAGGGCCACGATCAGCTGAAGGCCGATCACGATCGAGCCAACTCGGCGCTCGGGAGGTCCATCTCCGGCGCAATCGCGCTGCTCGATTCTTGGCCCGAAGCGGATCAATTCTGCGCCATCATCGGCGAACGGATGAAGCAATCGCCCTACGACCGCTTGATCGACTCCTGCGACACGCTCTCCTCGGTGGTGCCCCGCGATCAGGACGAGAAGTTGAAGGTGATCCGGGAGATCGTCGCCGAGTTGCCCGACCGGGTCATCAGAAGGCTCGACGCTGTCCAGCGGGACCGCGTGCGCCAGGTCCGCGATCAACTCGCCGCGCAAAAGCCGGTCACGGTGGAGCAGGCCGATCCGGCGCTGGTTGATCGTTTCCGCGAGCGCGACGGCACCGTCGGCCGGCTCGCGGCGGTGACCGCCAAGCCCCAGGCGAGGCTCGAGCTGGCTCAGAACCTCGAGGACTTCGTCCGCGGCGTCCGCGACGTGCAGATCGGCGGCAAGACCTTCGACGCGACGGGAGAAAACGTCATCTTCGCCGACCTGCTCACGAATATCGATCGCGAGGGTCCCCGCACCACCTTCTTCTCCTTCGCCGGCGTCTGCGCACTGGTGCTCGTCTTCTTCCGCAGGCTGCGGACCGCCACCGAGGTGATGGGCTCCCTCTTCATCGGCGTGGTGCTGATGTGCGGGATCGCCGCGGCGGTGGATCTCAAGATCAACTTCTTCAACTTCATCGTCTACCCGATCACCTTCGGGATCGCCGTCGACTACGGCGCGAACATCGCCGCCCGCAACCGCGAGCGGGGCGGCGACGTGATCGGATCGGTGTCGGAAGTCGGACCGGCGGTGATGCTCTGCTCCTGGACGTCGATCATCGGCTACGGCTCGCTGCTGTTCTCGCTCAACCGCGCGCTGCGCAGCTTCGGGTGGTACGCGATGGCCGGTGAAGTCACCACCATCCTGACCGCCGTCATCCTCCTCCCCGCGCTCCTGGCGCTGGCGCGCCCGAGAGAGCCGGAAACGGAATCCCTCGTCCGCCGGCGCTCCGCCGCCGGCGCTCCTCCTGATACACTCGAAGGGTGACGCGGCCCTCCAGACCTTTCGTCGTGCTCCTCCTGCTGGCGACGGGACTGCTGTTGTACGTGGCCTGGCCGTTCCGCACCCCGCTCTTCCTCGCGGTGGTGATCGCCGCCGTGCTTCACGATCCCCTGGAGCGTCTGACCATCGCGATGCGCGGACGGCGCACCGTCGCCAGCGGGGTGGTGACGCTCGCGGTGCTCATCCTGATCGTGGCCCCCTTTGCCGCGCTGGTCGGCTTCGTCACGCGGGAGTTCGCCTCGGGACTGTCGTATCTGCGCGGGACGCTCGGCGTCACATCCGTGTCCCAGCTGCAAGGCGCGGAGCTGCCGATGCCGCTGCAACGGATGCTCGAGATGCTCCACGTCAGCCGCGAGCAGGTGTTCGATCTGGTCACCAGGGTCGTGGAGATCGTTCAGGACGCTCTCCCGGAAATCGTCGCCTCGGGAAGCAAGGCCGTGCTGTCCACCGCGATCATGCTCATCGCGCTGTACTTCCTGCTCGTCGACGGAGCGCGCGTCGTGCAGTGGGCATGGCGCGTGTCCCCCCTCGATGCCCGCCAGACCGAGGAGCTGACCGCCGAGATGCGGCGGGTGACCCGGGCGACCGTAATCGGCATCCTCGCCACCGCCGTCTTCCAGGGCATGGCTGCGGCCGGCGGCTACCTCGCGGTTGGCATTCCACACGCGGCCTTCTTCGGCCTGCTCACCGCGATGGTCTCCTTCGTTCCGGGCGTCGGCACGAGCCTGGTCTGGGCGCCAGCGGCTACCTCTCTCTGGATCGGAGGTCGCCCCATCGCGGCGGTGGCGCTGGCGTTGTTCTGCCTCATCGTCGTGGTCGGCGCCGAGCAAGTGGGCAAACCGCTGCTGATGCGCGGCCAGGTGCAGATGCACACCGGGCTCATCTTCCTCTCGCTGCTCGGCGGCCTCGCGATGTTCGGCCTGCTGGGCATCCTCCTGGGTCCGCTGATCGTCGCCTTCTTCCTGGCCATGGTGCGCATCTACGAGCGCGACTTCCGCCACTCCGGAGCTCCGCCCGTAGCCTCCGACAGGGCGGCGTGAATCAGGGGCACGCGGCGGCCACGGCGCGGCTGACGTCGTAGAGCATCGCACCGCGGTCGCTCACGGGCATCGGCCCCGCTGGCATGCGCGTGCGCTGCAGGAGGCGGTTGTAGCCGAGCTCCGCCAGCGGCCGGAGATGGAAGACGTCGTAAAGATTGTACTCGACCAGCCGGCGCAGCGCGGCCGGGTCACCCTCCCTCTGCGCATGCCAGAGCGCCACCGCGTCGGCGCCACAGAGGGAAGCAAGGTGCGGCGGACGGAAGAAGCCGACCCGCACTTCGAGCTGCTTCAGGCCTCCCTTGTCCCGCAACCGCTGGTACACGTGGCGCAGATCGACGTGCACCGCCGGTGGCTCCCACCCGGGCAGGGCGCGGCGCAGGATCGGCACGTCGAAGATCGTCCCGTTGAACGTCACCAGGGCGCGCCAGCGGCGCGATCGCTCGAGGAATCGGGAGAGGTCTCCGCGAAAGCTGGCCAGGCCATCCGCGTCGAGGACGCCGGCGACGGTGACCTTGTCGCCCGCCGCCTCGATGTCGAGGAACGCTGCCTCCTCGATGACCTGCGGCAGCAGCCGCCAGTGCTCCGTCTGAGGCAGGGCGCGGCCAAAGAACTCGAGATCGCGCTCGGCCAACCTCCGCACCGACGCGGCAACTCCTGCGCGCAGCTTTTCGTCGAGCCGTGGCGAGAGGATGTCTCCCTCCGCCGGTACCTCCGCCCAACTGCGCACGCCAGACAGCCAGAGCTGCCGCTCGCGCAGCGGACCGATTCCGCCGATGTGGCGGAACGAGGCGGTGATCACGGGAGCTCCTCTTCGGCCAGCCGCGTGAGGAGCGGAATGTCCGCTTCGCAGAACGGCAACCCCGGGAGATCGCGCCGCGACACCCATTTGATCTCCTCGCAGGCGAGCGGCCGCGGCTCCTCGCCCGCGTGCAACGCGCAGCGATAGAGAGCCAATTCCACCTGCAGGTCGGGGTAGATGTGCTCGACGCGCGCGTACTCCTCACCGATCGACGCGCGCACTCCCAGCTCCTCGCGGAGCTCGCGCGCAAGCGCCGCGCGCTCGCCTTCGCCCGGTTCCACCTTCCCGCCGGGGAACTCCCACAGGGATGCACGCTCGCCCTTGGGACGGCGCAGCGACACGAGCACCTTGCCCTTGCGCTCGATCACCGCCGCGACCACCAGCACGCGGCGGAGCGCCGTCATGGAAGGAGGCCCAGGGAGAACAGCGTCCCGGCGTTGGAGAGCACATACGCGACGCCCGGCAACGCGTATACCGGCTGGGAGAATCCGCTCCCCGGATCGAAGGCGCCGCGCGCTTCGCCCGTTTCCAGATCCACGCCGAAGAGGGGACCGCGATCGAGGGCAACGATGATCATTCCGCCCACCGCAACGGGCTGCGTGGGATAGCGGTCCTTGCCCAGCTGGAGCGTCCACAGCTTCATGCCGGTCGAGCGATCGAGCCCCACCAGCTCGCCGCGGCCGCCGCCCACCACCCGGGCGCCCTCGACGACAACGTGATTCGCCCCGGCGAGCGCGTACGTCCAGGCGGGCTCGCCGCTCGTCGCGTCGAGGGCGACGATTCCAGCCTTGGCGCTGGCCACATAGATGCGCGTATCCGCCTCGGGCGCGTCGATCGCGTCGATGTCCAGGTAGTCGCCGGTACCGCTCACCTGGCGCGTCCAACGCGCGACGCCGTTGTCAGGCTGTATCGCCGCCACGGTGCCGTCCGCGAAGGCGGCGAAGAGAGACCCGCGCGCGATCTTCGGTTGCGCGTCGCCGCGAATCGTGAAACCGCCGGGAGCGTCGCGGTGGAACTTCCACAGCCGCTTGCCGTCCTTGAGGGCGAGCGCGGTGACGGACTGCTCGCTCGACATCACGAAAAGCCGGCCCTCGGAAGCCGTCGGCTGCGTGGTCAACTCCTCGCGGAGATCGGCCCGCCAGCGCAAGGCGCCGGAGAAGCGGTTGAGCGCGTAGACGACGCCGTCGCCGCCGGCCACGTAGAGCGTTTCGCCGTCGACCAAGGGCGCCGCGAGGATGGCGCCACCCGCCTGGAACGTCCATGCCGTCTTGCCGCGGAAGAGGCAGCGCACCGCACCATTGCGTGTCCCCACGTAGAGTCGCGTCTGTGCGCTGTCGAGGACCGGGGTGGCGGTCTCCGCGGGTGAGAACGGCAACTTCTCCTGGGGCACGATGTGCTGCATCTCGCCGACGAAGAATGGAGGATCGAGCGCTGCGCCGCGATTCGACGGACGCGCAGAATGCTCGAGAGGCGTCCAGGAGAAGGCCAAAAGGGCGAGCAGGATCACTTCTGCTTCTTCCCTTGCGGCTTCTCCGCCTGTGCCTTCGGGGGAGACGGCGGAAGCGAAGCCAGCTCCAGCCGTTCGTTCGCGTCGCGGACCACGTCCGCTTCCTTCGGGTGATCCTTCGCCACCCTCTCGAGCTGCTGGCGCGCATCCGGCTTGCCCTGCACCAGCGCGAGCCGGGCGACCTGGTAATCGGCGCGGGCCGGAAGATCGAGCTCGCGGAGCTTCTCGAACGCCGCTCGCGCATCATCGAGATGGTTCTGCGCTTCCAGGGCGTATCCGAGCGACTCCTGCGCGAACGGGCGCAGCGGATGATCCTTCGCGGCGCTGGCGAGGAATGCCTCCAGATCTTTCTGCGCACCGGCCCCGTCGCCGGACTTCAGCTTGTGGAACCCGATCTCGGCGGCTGCTGTCCGCGCCGCAGTCGTGCCACCGTGATCCGCCCGCACCTTATCCAGCGCGGCGATCATCGCCTTTTCCCGCTCTTCCTTGGTCGCGAACGTCTGCTGGCCTGGCTCGGAGGCTGTGTCACCGGAGATGGGCCGCGACTGCAGCTCGAGCGCCTCCGCGAGCTCTCCGCCGGCCTTGGCCTCGCGCGAGGATCGCCAGGCCGTCACTCCCCAGGCGATCAGCACGATCGCGATCACCGCTCCGGCCGCGCCCAGCACGGGCCCGCGGTTCGCGACCATCCAGCTCATCGCCCGCCCGGCGACGACCTGGAATTCGTCCGGTCGCTTCAGCTGCTTGCGATCGATCTTCTCGGCCACTCGAATGCCTCCTGCAGGACGCGCTTTTCTCGCGGAACTCCCCCGCGAAGTCAATCGGCGTGTAAGGTGCATGCCGTGCGCCTGCTCGTCGCGCTTCTGTTCGCATTCCCGGCAGGGGCCGCGCCGCTGAGGGCGGGGACCCCACAGCTCCAGCTGCGGCTGGAAGGACTTTTCGGCCAACCGACCACGCAGCTCGGCGCCCGCGGCGGCCTCGGGGTCGGCGTCGGGTGGCGGATGACCGATCAGCTCTGGATCGTTGGCGACGCCGCGCAGCGCGCAGCGCCAGGCGGCGGCATCGGGTCTCTGGCCTTCGGCCTGCAGGCCACACTGGACGCGACGCCGATCTCTCCCTATCTGGAGGTCGCCGTGGTCGATCTCTCCAATCGCAAGGCGCTCGGCTATTCGCTCGCGACGCGCACCGGCCTCGGGGCGGACTGGATGTTCTCGCGCGGCGCCGGCATTGGAGTCGTGGTGCGGACCTACACCGCCCTCGATCCGGAGAACGACATCCCAACCGTGGCGGGCCTGGAAGCCGCGTTCCGGCTCGTCCTCACCCCCGGAGCACTGTGATGCGCGCTGTTCGCTGCGAGCGGCAGGGGCCGCCGGAAGAGATGAAGCTGATCGAGCTCCCGGATCCGAAGCCCGCGAATGGCGAGGCCGTGGTGCGGCTCCACTTCTGTGGGCTCAATCACCGGGACGTCTGGATCCGGCAGGGCCTGTATGCCCGCATCCAGCTGCCCTCCGTGCTCGGATCCGACGGCGCTGGAGTGGTGGAGTCGGTAGGCGCGGACGTCGATTCAAAGCTGGTGGGGAAGCGCGCGGTGATCATCCCCTGCGAGAGGTGGGGGCCCGACCCGGCGGTCCAGAGCAAGGACTTCCTCATCCTGGGGATGCCGCGGCAGGGGACGATGGCGGAGAAGATCGCCGTTCCTGCCTCGATGATCGTCGACCTCCCGGAGAGCATCTCCTTCGAGGACGCCGCCGCCCTCCCCGTCGCGGGAATCACGGCGTATCGCTCACTCGTTACGCGCGGCGGCCTCAAGCGCGGTGAGCACGTGTGGGTCACCGGAATCGGCGGCGGCGTCGCCACGCTCGCGATGCTGTTTGCCAAGGCGCTCGGCGCACAAGTCTCGGTGACGTCGGGAAGCGACGAGAAGCTGGCGAAGGCCCGCGAGCTCGGCGCGATCGCCGCCGCGAACTACAAGGCCAAGGGCTGGGAAAAGGATCTCGTTGCGCAGGCGGGTCGTCCGCCGTCGCTGGTCATCGATGGAGCGGGCGGAGATGGCCTGAACAGCCTGATCGGCGCCATCGCACCTGCGGGACGAATCGTCATGTACGGCGCGACCCGGATGTCGCCGAGCAAGCTCGACATGGCGAAGATCTTCTTCAAGCAGATCGACCTGCGCGGCACGACCATGGGGACCGACGACGAGTTCCGCGCGATGGTCAAGCTCGTCGCGGAGCATCGGATCAAGCCGGTGATCGACCGGATCTTTCCCCTCTCGCAAGCGGTGGAAGCGAACCGGCTGCTCGAGGAATCGGCGCAGATGGGGAAGATCCTGCTCGATTGCCGCAGCTAGGGAGTCAAATCCCCCGCAGCGAGGTGCGCGCAACGCCCAGGGCCAGCCCGAAACGCGCATCGGGCGACTCGATCCACCGTTCCGGCGTGAACCCGGCCGAGTCGATCATCCGGAGCACTTGTTCGCGGGTGAACCGGCGCGAGATCTCGGTGCGGATGCCTTCGCCGCGGGCGAGCCGGAGCGTCGAGCCCAGCCGCCCGAGATCGACGTCCATCGCCTCGCGCGCCACCAGCCACATCTCGATCCGCTGCTTCTCGACGACGTACGGGGCATAGTGAGCGAACTTTTCCGCGTCGAAATTGCTGCGGACGAACGAGTTCACGTTGCGCAGGACGTTCCGGTTGAAGGCGGCCGTGATCCCCTGCGGGTCGTTGTACGCAAGATGGAGCGCGGCTGGATCGGTGATCAGGTTGGCGCCGAGCAGCAACAGATCGTCCTGCTCCATGTGCTCGCGGACGCGGGAGAGGAACTTTACGGCCGCTTCGTCCTCGTCGTTGCCGATGGTCCCGCCGAGGAAGAGCACCAGCCTCCGTCCGCCGGCGGGCTTCGGCGGCAACTGCAGCGCCTGCGTGTAATCGGCGAGAACGTGCTCGACCGGAATCTCCGGCCGCGCCGCGGCGAGGATCTCCTTCGTCCGCTGCAGCGCGTGCGCGCTGATGTCGACGGCGACGTACTTCGGACGTCCGCCGGCGGCCAGCGCGGCGTCGAGCAGCGCAACCGTCTTGGAGGCGGCGCCGCTGCCCAACTCCACCACGTCGGTGAGCTTCCGGCCTCCCGCCGATTCGACGAGCGCAGCCGCGCGCGCCTCCAGCAGCGCACGCTCGGTGGCGGTGGGGAAATACTCGGGCAGCCGCGTGATCTGCTCGAAGAGCGCGCTACCAGCGTCGTCGTAGAAGTACTTGGAGGGAATCTCGCGCGGCGCGCGCGACAGCGCCTCGCGCAACTCGCGCAGCGCAGCGCTCTCCGCGTCGAGGCTGACCAGCGTGGCGGTCCGGGGCGAGCGCGCTCCAGGCAGGAGGCCGCGCCGCACGCGACGCGCCGGCGATCTCCGTTGCATCACATCCCCCCCGCGCAGCGGAATCCGCTGGGTATCTCGCGGACGCCTGGTTCGTACCAGTTCCGGAGGGTTGGACGCAAAAGCTCCGGGGACGTTGCCCAGGACCCGCCCCGAAGAACGCGATGGGTGCCGAACCACGGCACCGAGTACCCTTCATAGGGGTACGAACGGAATTCCGGGTACGGCAAGAACCAGCTCGAGGTCCATTCCCAGACGCCCGCGGCCTCGATCCGCGCTGCCTCGAGCTCATGTTCCGTCGGCAGCCGTGCTCCCCGCCAGCGCGCGTAGGCGTCCGCCTCGTACCAGGAGACGCAGGTCACCGGAGCGTCCGTGTGCTGCTCCCGAAACCCGAGTGGCGCCCGCACGTTGTGCTTCGTGCGCCATTCCCAGCCTTGCGGGTTCCAATGCGCTGCCTCGCGATAGCCGCCGGCCGCCACGAACGGCGCATATTCGCCCGCGGTGACGGGTACCCGATCGATCCACCATGGTTCCAGCTCGACCTCGTGCGGCGGCCGCTCGTTGTCGTAGGCGCGCGCCGCGTCCGCGTAGCCGACCACCACGCGCCCCCCGGCGAATTCGAGTCGCCCCGCGGACCGGACGTGCAGCGGCGGCGGCATCCGGTGCAGCCTCTTTTCGAAGAGGGCCGCGATCACCTGGACGTGCTCCGCGTGCTGCAGCTCGTGTTGCGCGACGTGCTGGACGAGGAAGCTCTCCGGCAGCCCGAGCACGCCAGGAACGCGCCCAGCCCGCAGTCCTGCGCAGACGCGCTCCAGCACGTCGTCGAGGAGACAGCGCAGCTCGGACGGCTTCGGGAGCTTCCCGCGCGCCGCCTTCGCGATCGCGGCGGGATCGAAGAGCCGCCCATACTCGTGACGCTCTCCCGGAAGGAGCCAGCGCGCCTGCACCGATGCGACGTGGCCCAGATGCCAGCCGATGGGGCTGTAAGCTGGACTCGGCTGCCGCATCCAGCGCCCTTCCGCAACGGGATCGACGGCCTGTTGCAGGAAGCGGCGCGCGGATTCCAGCTCGGCGATCAGCGGATCGCGGGCAGTGGCGCGCGCTCTCACCGCAAAGCCTCGAGATGCAGGTCATGTCCTGCCCGCGCGATGGCCAGATGGTCCGCGGGGATCTCCTTCCAGCGCCCGCCGTCGAGCGGCTCGGAGGCCAGGCAGACTCCTTGCTGGAACGGCGCCCAGTAGAGGCTCGCGGGCTTCAGCCCGCGCGCCCAACGGACACCCACGAGCTGCTCTCCGTCACCGAGAAGCACCGTCGCGACCGCCGTGCGATCGAGTCCGGCGCAGATGGCATCGAGGCGGCCGATGGCTGTGCGCACTGCCTCGGGCAGCGGTTGCGCCGCGTCGAGGACGAGCGCAAAGATGTGCTCCGAGTCGCTGCTACCCTCGATCGATTCGTAAGCCTCGGTCCCCAGCCCTTCGCGAATCGCGCGCTGCACACCGCGGCTGAACCCAGTGATGAATCCGTTGTGGGCGAATGCGATCCTGCCGCGCGCGAACGGCTGCACGTTGGCGAGCTCGAACCCGATCCCCGGCGTGGCCGAGCGCACGGCGCCGATGAGCGAGCGAACCACCAGGCGCTCGTTCATCCACCTCTGGTTCGGGTCGGCCCAGATCGGCGCAGCGGTGCGGTACAGCGCAGGCTCCGGATTGGCGTCATCGAGCCAGAGCGCGGCGCCGTAACCGTCGGCGTTGACCGTTCCGCTCTGCATCTCGCGTGGCCGGTAGCTCTGGACGAGCAGGGAGTGCGGCGGCGCGGAGACAATCTCCCCCACCCGGAGCGGCCGCCCCACGTAGCCCGCCATGCGACACATTGCTTACAGGCTGCGCTCTGAGCCGACCTGTTGCAAGCGCCGGTCCTCGGGGGTGTCGCAAAGCGAAGCGGTGCGGGCCGCGAAGTGATTCGTCACCACCCGATCCCCGTCCTCGGCGAGCAACACTCGGCCGCGCCGCTAGGGGACAGAAGAGTCTCAGCCTTGCTCGTCCGCCGGCGGGCGACGCAGCCAGGAGGCCAGCAGCGCAACGGCGAGGATCCCCGCGATGATCATGAGGGATGTCCCGGTCGGAAGGTCGACCCACTTGTAGAGCAGCATCTTCAGGCCGACGAAGATGAGGATCGCCGCGAGCCCAGGCTTGAGGTAGCGCAGCCGCGTCAGCGCCCCCCGTACGACGAAGTAGAGGGCCCGCAGACCGAGCAGCGCGCAGATGTTGCTGGAAAAGACCAGGAACGGGTCGTCGGTGACGGCAAAGACGGCGGGGATGGAGTCGAGAGCAAAAACGAGGTCCGTAGTCTCGGCGGCGACGAGCGCAAGCAGGAGCGGCGTCGCGCAGGTGGTCTTGCCGCGACGGACAAAGAAATGGGAACCCTCGAGGTTCTTCGTCATCGGGAACTTCTTCGCCACCCAGCGGACGACGGCGCTGTCGGCGGGCTGCGCGTCTTCCTCGTCCTTGTGGAAGAGGATCTTCCATGCCGTGTAGACGAGGATGGCCCCGAAGACCGCGATCACCCAGTGGAAGGTGCGCACCAGCGCGACGCCGGCGAGGATGAGGGTGCCGCGCAGCACGATGGCGCCGAGGACACCCCAGAAGAGGACGCGGTGCTGGTGCCGCGGCGGAATGGCGAAGCTGCGGAAGAGAAGGACGAAAACGAACAGGTTGTCGACGGAGAGCGACTTCTCCAGCAGGTACCCGGCGAAGTACTCGAGCCCCTGCTCCCCGCCGTATTTGAACCAGACGAAGAAACCGAAGCCGACCGAGAGCACGATCCAGAACACGCTCCACCAGACGGCTTCCTTGAACGTCGAGGACTGGTCGCGCGAGGAGATTCTCAGGTCCACGGCGAGAACGACGAGGACGCCGACCAGGAAGGTCGCCCACAACAGCGGGCTGCCGATGTTGCGCGCCCCGAGGTCGACGGCGACGTTCACCGCCCCGCTCTCCGGGACCCGCGGGGCGTCGCGCGACTCTTCTGCCGGAAGATCAGGCGGACGGGAACACGCAGCTTGAATTCCTCGCGCAAGCGGTTGACCAGGAACCGGCGGTAGGAGTCGTCGACCGCCTGCGGCCGGTTGCACTGGATAGCGATGGTTACCGGCTGCGTGCCGATCTGCCACGCATAGCTGAAGCGTACGGGGAACCCGCGAAAGAGCGGCGCCGGGTGCTCGTCCTGCATGGCCTGCACCCATTCGTTGAGCCGCGGGGTGGGGATCCGTGTGGCAGCCTCGTCGTGCAGCTCGGCGGCAATCTCGAGAATGTGCTGGACGCGGGTCCCCTGCAGCGCGCTCACGAAGAGCAGGGGCGCGAAGCCGACGTGCTGCAGGTGACGTTGCGCCTCGTCGCGCAGGCGGCGCGCTTCGCCTTCCTTGTCCTGCACCAGGTCCCACTTGTTGACGGCCAGGATGACCGCGCGCCCGCGCTCCTCGGCCTGTGCGGCGATGCGAGCGTCCTGATCGACCCCGAGCTGCGTCGCGTCCGTGAGCACGACCACCACGTCGGCGTGCTCCACCGCGCGCAACGCCCGCTGCGCCGAGAACACTTCCACCTTGTCGACCACGTGCCGCTTCTTGCGCAGTCCCGCGGTGTCGGTGAGCACGTACCGCCGGCCCTTCCAGACCAGCTCCTCATCCACGGCATCCCGCGTCGTCCCTGGCGAGGCGGACGCCACGAAGCGCTCCTCGCCGAGGAGCCGGTTCAAGAGCGTGCTCTTGCCGACGTTCGGCCGGCCCAGGACCGCCAGACGGATGGTCTTCTCCGTTTCCCGGGCATCCTCGCCCGCCGCTTCCGGTAGCTTCTGCACCACGGCGTCGAGCAGGTCGCCCACACCGCGCCCGTGCTCGGCGCTCAGCGGAAAGACGTCGAAGCCCATCCCATGGAGCTCGCCCAGGTCGAGCGACTCCTCCCGCCGGTTGGAATCGACTTTGTTGGCGGCGAGGAATACCGGCTTGCCACCCCGGCGCAGGAGCTGTGCCAGCTCGCGGTCGGGCGCGGCGAGCCCCTCGACGGCGTCGACGACGAGGACGATGGCGTCGGCCTCGCGCATCGCGGCTTCCGCCTGTTCGCGCACGGCGCGAACCAGCTGCTCGTCGGTCCTCAGCGTGAACCCGCCCGTATCCACGACGCGGAAGCGCCGGTTGCCTTGCTGGGCCTCGGCGTATTGCCGATCGCGCGTGACGCCGGGCACGTCCTCGACGATGGCCAGACGCCTGCCAACGATGCGGTTGAACAAGGTTGACTTTCCCACGTTCGGGCGGCCGACGAGAGCGACGAGCGGGAGCACTACGCAGACACCACCGCCAGGCGCCGTCTCGCGGGAAGCTCGACGCGAAGCGCGCGGTCGATGACGTCGATCTGGACGCCGCGAAGCGCCACCAGGCTCGCGCTCTCGACGCGGACGTTCACCAGGTCCCCGGTTCCCGCCTCGCCGTTGAAGTGCACGGTCCAATTCTCCCGCGAGCGACCGAAGCCCGGTTCTTCGACGAGGACCTCCACGATTGCGCCGACGCGTGCGCGATGCCGGCGGAGCGTGCGTTCCATCTGCAGCGCCTGCACCTCCTCGAGGCGGCGGATGGCGACGCCGCGCGGGACCTCCCCCCACTCGCGGAGCTTGAGGATGGCCCCGGTATGCGGCCGCGGACTGTAGATGAACGAGAAGAGATTGTCGTACCCGGTCCTTCGCAAAAACTCGACGTTTTGCCGGTGCTCGTCGTCGGTTTCGCCGGGGAACCCGCAGATGATGTCGCTGGTGAGCGCGACGTGCGCCGGGAGCGCCGCGATACGCCGCTCGTATTCGGCGATGGTGTACCGGCGCCGCATGCGCTCGAGCACGCTGTCGGCGCCGTGCTGCACCGGCAGATGGAAGTGCGGCATCAGTTGCGGCACCTCGGCGAAGCAGCGGACGAGATCGTCCGACAGGTCCATCGGATGCGAGGTGGTGAACCGGATCCGCAGCAAGCCGGGGACGGCCGCGACACGCCGGATGAGACCCGCGAAGGTGCATCCGCCGGCGTACGAGTTCACGTTCTGGCCGATCAGCGTGATCTCGCGGACGCCGACGGCGACCAGGGAGGCCACCTCACCTACGATCTCCGCGTAGGACCGCGACACTTCTCGTCCGCGCGTGTAGGGAACCACGCAGAACGAGCAAACGTTGTCGCAGCCTTTCATCGCGGTGACGAAGGCGGTGGTCTTTCCCCGGCTGGTCTCCGGATCGGCCTGCGGAAACAGGTAATGCTCCGTATCGACGAAATCGGTCTCCACGCCGCCCGTGTCGACCAGCTCCGGGACCTTTTCCAGATGATCCGGACCAAGGACGAAATCCACGAACGGCGCCCGAGAGAGGAGCCTTTTCTTCTCCTGTTGCGCGACGCAACCGGCCACGCCGATGCGCGTGCCGCGCTGCGCCTTCAGGAGCCGATAGCGCCCGAGCGCGGAGTAGAGCTTGTCCTCGGCCTTTTCCCGGATCGCGCAAGTATTCACCAACACGAGATCCGCGCCGTCGGGCGTTCCGACCGGCCGCCAGCCCGCCCGCGCCAGGGCTTCGCCCATGCGCTGCGAATCGGACTCGTTCATCTGGCAGCCGAACGTGTGAATGAAGTAGCTGCGCGCCACGGGAGAGCGGGGATATGTCATCGCGTCCGTTTGACGTCAACGGTATCGCTCTTGACTCGGAACCTTCCTACGCGCCACTCTGCCGCGCCATGCGCTCCCTCGCCGCCGTGCTCCTCGCTTTCGCCTCCTCCGCGTATGCCCAGGGCCTCGACCGCGACACCCTGCTGACCGATGCACCCGCGGTCCCCGCCGTCGGGACGGTCCGCATCGCCGGCGCTGGCGTAGCCACGGAAAAGTCCGACAGCTCCTCCTCCAGCCTCACCGGCAGCATCGGCTGGACGCCCATCGCCAACCTCCACGCCGACGTCGGCGCGTACTTCCAGTCCGGGGCGCAGGGGCCGGCGGCGCGCGTTCGCTACCAGCTGCTGAACCAATTGTCCCACGGCCTCGATCTCGCGACCGGCGTGCGGTTCAAGACGGTCGGGTTCCATCCGGACCAGGGCGAAGTGGAGTTCCTGCTCGCAGCGGGCCGCCGCTTCGGACGTTTCGAAGTCGTCGTGAACGGCGTGTTCGGCGTCGAGACCGGCGGCGAGAACGGCAAGGACGTCGAGGCGAAGGCATTCGCGGGCTGGCGCTTCAACGATGCGGTGCGCGCGGGAATCGACAGCCGCCTGCAGGCCGAGGTAGCGGACGAGGCGCAGACGGCGCCCCCCATCGGACAACCCCTCGTTTCCACCGGACGCGACTACGATCTGACCGCCGGGCCGTCCATCGCCTGGATGGTGACGCGGACGATTCAGGTCCAGGGGCTGTTCGGTGTGGCGCAGCCGAAGAAGACCGACATCACTTCTCCCATCGGCGTGGTGTACGCGAGCATAGACTTTTAGGCGCTCCCCGCGCCTCCGGCGCGGGGTATGCGCCTACGCCTTGGGCTGAGAACATTTGTTCGTCCTCGGGCATGTCGGCATCGGGACGCGCCTCCTCTTCGGGCTTCGCCAGCGGCTTCCTCCGCGTTGGCTCGTCTTGGGATGCCTGCTCCCCGACCTCATCGACAAGCCGCTGTTCTATGGTCTGCTCTGGACGCGAGGCCATCCCGACGCGCTGATCAGTGGTTCGCGCAGCATCGCGCACAGCGGACTGTTTCTGCTCGCGCTGCTGGCGCTCGCGCTCGCGTTGCGCCGTCCTGGACCCTGGGCCGTCTTCTCCGGCGTCGCGACCCACCTCGTGCTCGACATCGGCGGTGAGCTCGTCACCGGCGCGGTGCCGGATGCGTCGATCTGGATCGCGGTCTTGTTTCCTGCCTTGGGATGGCGTTTCCCCCGGGCGCATTTCGGCTCGCTTCTCGAGCACCTGCGACTGAGCGTGGAAAACGTGTATGCCCTCGGCGGAGAGATCGTGGGCGGAGCGATCCTGCTCCGAGCCTGGTGGCAGAAGCGGAAGACTCAGTCTTCGTAACCGGCCCTGCGAAGCCCCTTCGCAGTTCGCGTCCACCCCGGCTCCACGCGGACGTGGAGCTGGAGGAACACCTTGGCGCCGAGCAGCCGCTCCATCTCGCGCCGGGCACCCGTTCCAATCTCCTTCAGCCGCGAGCCTCCCTTGCCGATCACGATCGCCTTCTGGCTGTCGCGCTCCACGAGAATGGTGGCGGCGATGCGGACGAGCCCGCGGGCGCCGGTCTCGCGCTCGGATTCGTCGAACAGGTCGATCAGGACCGCCGTGCTGTAGGGAACCTCCTGCCCGGTGTGGCGCAGGAGCTGCTCGCGGACCAGCTCGGCGCAGAGATCGCGCTCTTGCATGTCCGTCCACTGCTCCGCGGGAAACATCGCCGGTCCCTCCGGCAGGTGCGCAATCAGCGCATCGACGAAGCCGTCGACGTTGTCACCCCTGAGCGCCGACAGCGGGTACACGTCGGTCCAGGCGTGCAGGTCCTTCCAGCGATCGATCAACGGAAGAAGCTGCGCCCGTGGCACCGCATCGATCTTGTTGATCACCAGCAGCGTCGGTTTCCCGGCCGCTTTCACCTGATCGAGCGCCTTGCGGGCCGCGGCGTCGACGGCCGGCGGCCCTGCCTCGATGAGGAAGAGAGCGAGATCCGCGTCGGCGAGCGACTGCAGTGCCCGCTGGACCATGCGGGCATTCAGGCCACCCTTGGCGGTGTGGAGGCCAGGCGTGTCTAGCAGCGCGACCTGGGCATCCGGCCGCGTGATCACCCCGAGAATACGGCCGCGGGTGGTCTGCGGCTTGGGGCTGATGATGGCGAGTTTCTGGCCGATCAGGCGGTTGAGCAGCGTGCTCTTGCCGACATTGGGGCGGCCGACGATTGCGACGAAGCCTGCCCGCATCTATTGCCTGTACACGCCACAACGTAGACGCATACCCGCACCCTCCGGGTGCGGGAGCGTCTAGGGCACCTTCTCGCTGCGGACGATCTCGATGTGGTCCAGCTTCGTCTGCGCGTTGCCGGCGCGTGCGATCTGCGGCACCAGATCCTGCCCTTTCACCACCTCGCCGAAGATGGTGTGCCGGTTGTTCAGGTGCGGCGTCGGCACCTCGGTGATGAAGAACTGCGACCCGTTGGTATTCGACCCCGAATTGGCCATGGCGAGCAGTCCAGGGCGATCGAACTTCTTCCCGCTCTGGAACTCGTCCTCGAAGCGGTAACCGGGGCCACCGGTTCCCGTCCCCAGCGGATCTCCGCCCTGGATCATGAACTGCGGGATCACCCGGTGGAAGACGGTTCCGTCATAAAGCTTCGCCTTGCTCTTCTGACCGTTGCGCGGATCCACCCACTCCTGCTTGCCGGTTGCCAGACCGACGAAGTTCGCCACCGTCTTGGGCGCCTCCTTCTCGAACAGCTTGACGACGATGTTGCCGCGGCTGGTCTGGAACACGGCGTAGAGGTCGCCGGGACCCTGGGGAATGTTCGCCATCGAGATCACGTCCTTTGCTTGGAGCTCACGCGGAGCCGCCTTGGGCTGCAGGGGAGTGGGTGTGGATGCCGGCGCGGCGTTGTCCTTGCACGATGCCAGGGCGACGGCGAGGAAGAGCGCAGTGCGTAGGCGCATAGGGCCGCGCAAAATAGCGAAGCGGAGGGAACTCGACAAGCGCGGATTCAGCCCGGGGCCCAGCGCCGGGCGCGCTCCAGCAGGCCCTCGACCAGCGCCGCCTTCGCGTCCGAGTAGCGCAAGAGCGTCGTCGCTCCCGATGCGATCGCTTCCCGCTTGCCGGACGCGTACCGGCCGCGCTCTTCCGGGTGGGCGCGGAGATAGTCGCGGAGCACGAGCGCGTCTCGCCACAGCGGGCCACCCCGCTCCACGACCTGCGCGTTGAACGATACGGGTCCACGCTTGCGAAAGTACAGGCGGCCGGGTACTCCGGCCTCGCCGAAGGCCTCGTAATCGGGAATGCGCAGCGAAGGCGCCAGCTCCCGGACGCCGATCAGCAGGTCGATGATGGCCTTGCCGTCGAGGCCGGGAACGGCCGTGCTGCCGATGTGCTCGATGTCGGCGTCCACCAGGGCGGCGCGCAGGCGCGCGCTCTCCTCCGCCGCGAGGTCCGGCCAGGCGGAGTCGCTCGGGACGAGGGAAATTGCCTCGTCGAGCAGCGCGCGCTCCAGCGCCTGGGGCGTCTCGAGCGCTGCCCGGGCCGCGGCCTGTTCCGCCTCCTTCTTGCTGCGTCCGCTGCCGCGGCCGAGAGGAAACCCATCGAGCCGCACCTCCACTTCGAAGGAGCGCGCGTGGTCGGGGCCGGCGACGGAGAGCACCTTGTACTGCGGCGTCCGGCGCCGGCTCTGGAAGAGCTGCTGCAGCTCCGTCTTCGGATCGCGAGCCAGGAGCCCTTGATCGAAGAGCGGCGCCAGCAGCCGGTCCACCACCTCCTGGGTGCGCTCCAGGCCGCAGGAAAGCAGGACTGCGGCAACCACCGCCTCCAGCGCGTCGGCGAGACGCGCCGCATTCTCCCGGCCGCCGCTGCGCTGCTCGCCGCGACCGAGCAGCAGGAGATCTCCGAGGCCGAGACCTCGAGCGACGATGGCCAGAGATTCCTCCCGGACGAGGCCGGCCCGAAGCCGGGTCAGCTCGCCCTCGGACGCCTCCCGAAACCGCTCGTAGACCCGGCGCGCGATGAGAAACCCGAGGATGGCGTCGCCGAGGAATTCCAGCCGCTCGTTCGAGCGCAGCACCGGGCGGCCCGCCGACAGCGACCTCTCGTGCGCGTAGCTTCCGTGGCGCAGCGCCTCCAGGGCGAGCTGGGGATCGAGCGATCCTTCGGGAAGACCGAGCCGGACGTTGAGCAGCGCCACCCGCTGCTGGTCGTTCAGCTCGGCCATCGGAGAAGACTACAGCCGCGCCGCTTCGTCCGCCACGCTGTAGGGATCGGTCTCGCGGCGGGCGATGCGCAGCGCGAGATCGTCGAGATGGGCGCCTTCCTGCGTCAGCTTCTCCACCGCGACCTTGAGCAGGCGGTCGCGGAGCACCTCGACCAGCTCGTTCTTCGCCCTCCGCGTCTCGCGCTGCAAAAGGCCTGGGCCGGACTTGAGGAACCGGTAGTGCGCCTCGATCGCGCTCCATACCTCGGCGACTCCCTCGTTGCGCGAAGCGACGCACTTGACGATGGCGATCTCGTGACCCGCGTCCTTCCCGACGACGTGGTTCAGCTCGAGCATCGAGCGCAAATCGCGGACGGTGCGGTCGGCGCCTTCCCGATCGCTCTTGTTGACCGCGAAGAGGTCGGCGACCTCGAGGATGCCGGCCTTGATGGCCTGGATGTCGTCGCCGAGCCCCGGCACCACGACCACCACCGTCGTGTGCGCCAGGCGGCAGACCTCCACCTCGTCCTGTCCGACGCCCACCGTCTCGATCAGGATCACGTCCTTGCCCATCGCATCCAGCACGCGGGTGCAATCGGACGTCGCCCGGGAAAGTCCGCCGAGCTGACCGCGGGTCGCCAGCGAACGGATGAACACGCCCGGATCGAGCGCATGGTCCTGCATGCGGATGCGATCGCCCAGGATCGCCCCTCCGGTGAACGGGCTCGTGGGATCGACGGCGAGGACGCCCACCGTCTTTCCCGCCGCGCGCAGGAGCGCGACCAGCCGATCGACCAGGGTGCTCTTGCCCGCACCGGGATTACCTGTGATGCCGACGATCTGCGCGCGACCGGTGCGCGGCCAGATCTCGCGGAGGACAGCTTCCGCCTCGGGTTGCGCGTCGTCGATCTGCCGCATCAGCCGCGCGGCGGCGCGGACGTCCCCGGAGACGATGCGTTCGGCGACGGCGCTCATGCCTTGAGCAGCTCTCGTGCGATCACCATCCGCTGGATCTCGCTCGTGCCCTCGCCGATGGTGCACAGCTTGACGTCGCGGTAGATGCGCTCCACCAGGAACTCCTTGGTGAACCCGTAGCCGCCGTGGATCTGGACTCCCTGTGCGGCGGCGCGGCAAGCGGCCTCGCTTGCGAACAGCTTCGCCATCGCCGCCTCGCGGGTGTAGGGCTTGCCCGCATCGCAGAGGTACGCCGCGCGCCAGACGAGCAGGCGCGACGCGTCCAGCTCGGTGGCCATGTCTGCCATCATCCAGCGCAGCCCCTGGAAGTCCGCGATGGGCTTGCCGAACGCCTTTCGCTCGCCCGCGTAGAGGATGCTTTCCTCGAGGGCCCCCCGCCCCAGGCCCACGCTCAGCGCGCCGATGGTGATGCGTCCCTTGTCGAGGATCTTGAGCGTGTCGACGAAGCCGCCGCCCACTTCGCCGATGCGGCGCCAATCCTCGACGTACACGTCCTCCATGACCAGCTCGGCGGTGTCGCTCGAGCGCATCCCCAGCTTTCCGTGCAGGGCGCGCTGGGAGAATCCCTTCATCCCTTTTTCCAGCAGGAAGGCGGTCACGCCCTTCTGCCGTTTCTCGGGCTCGGTGAGAGCGAGCACGACGAAGACGTCGCCGACGGTGCCCTGGGTGATGAACATCTTGGCGCCGTTCAGGATCCAGCCCTTGTCCTTGCGCACCGCGAGCGAGCGCATGCCGGCGGCATCCGAACCGCTGCCGGGCTCGGTCAGGCCCCAGGCGGCGAGCTTCCTGCCGGCGGCAATCTCCGGGATGTACCGGCCGCGCAGCTCTTCGCTGCCGAACCGCAGCAGATGGGACGTGCCGAGGCCGTTGTGCGAGGCGACGGTGAGCGCCAGCGATCCGTCCCATCGCGCGATCTCCTCCACCACGCAGGCGACGGACAGCGTATCCAGCGCCGATCCCCCCAGCTCCTCGGGAACGGTCATGCCGAGGAGACCGAGCTCGCCGAGCTGGTCGACCACCTCGCGCGGGAAGTGCTCTTCGCGGTCCCATTCCTGCGCGTGCGGCTTCACCTCGCGCACGCAGAAGTCGCGGACCATCGCCACCAGCTTGTGCTGGCTCTCGTTCAGTTCGAAGTTCATACTCCAACGTGTACAGCCTCAGAGCATAGCCGCAAAGCCGCACCTCCGGTGCCGCAGCGGCTAGCAGAGCGGCGTCACTTGCGCACCACCAGCTCGCCCGCAGCCAGCGGCACCGGATTGTGGGCATCATCGACCCGCCGGTAAATCCAGACGTCGACGGTATGCTGCCCACTCGACAGCTCGCGCAGACGCGCCGCGTGGCGCTCGCTCAGCGGCAGGGTGAGCTGGTCATCGTTCGGAGTGAGCGCAGGATCGAAGATGACGTGGGCGCGCTTGCGTCCGTCGACGAAGAGCTCCTCCCAGATCTCTCCCGTCCGGTTGTCGCCCACCGGCTGGGCGAAGTAGCAGCGGGCATGGATCGAATCCGCCGCGGAAAGGACGGCGGTCACCTCCGCAGGATCGCTGCGGAAGAACACGCAGTTTCCGTAACCGCCGGCGCTCTGGACCTTGCGCAGGCCACCCTGCGCGACCCACCCGGCGGCGGGAACGCGCCCCCGCGATGCCGTGCCGAAGCGCATCCAGCCGATCGCAGCGGCGGCGAGCACCAGCACGGCGGCTGTGGCGCCCGCCGCCACTCCGAGCCAGGGGCTTGATTTCGCGGGGGGCGATGGACGGGATCGACGTGCCGCCGGCGACACGCCGCGTGGCGGTGGCGACAACAGACGCGTCTTTTCCGCCTGTGCCGCGGCGTCTGGCTGCCCGCCGCCGATCGAGCGCGGCAGGGAATCGATCGCCGCAATCAGGTCGTCGCAGCTCTGGTATCGCTCCGCGGGCTTCTTGGCGCACATCTTCCCGACGATGGCGGCGATGCGGACGTCGCAGGGGACGATCTGCGTCAGATCCGGCAGAGGCGCCTTCACCTGCATCAGCATCACGTCGACCTTGTTCTTCGCCTCGAACGGCTTGCGCCCCGTCAAAAGATGGAACGCGGTGATCCCGAGGGAATAGATGTCGCTGCGCGCGTCGATCGCGTACCCCGTCGCCTGCTCCGGGCTCATGTAGTACGGGGTCCCGAGGACCGTCTCGCCGGTGAGATCCTTCTTCGCGTCGCGCAGCTTGGCGATTCCGAAGTCGAGGATCTTCACCTCGCCCGACGACGACATCATGATGTTCGCCGGCTTGATGTCGCGGTGGACGACGTTATTGGCGTGCGCCCTGCGCAGTCCTTCCGCGCACTGTCGGACGACGGAAACGACCTGCGTTGGCTCGAGGGCGGCCTGCCTGAGCACGGCATCGAGCGGGCGGCCGTCGAAGTACTCCATGACGATGTACGGATCGACGGTGTCCTCGTCGCTGCCCACGATCTCGTAGATCTGGATGATCGCCGGGTGGGCAATCCGCGCGAGGACCTGCGCCTCGCGGCGGAAGCGCTCCACGTAGCGGGGATCGCCGTGCGTGAGGACCTTGATTGCGACGTAGCGGTCCAGCGACGGATCGAGCGCGCGATAGACCGCACCCATTCCCCCCGAACCGAGCATGACCGGGTCCTGGTAGCGGCCGAACGATGGCGTCGCCGGCGGCTCGGCCATCAAACACTTATAGCGGAAGGCGCCCCCGCGTCCGGTTTTCGGACCATGTGCGTGAACGCCCACAGAGCGCAGGCGGCGAGCGCGGCATAGCGGAAAGCGACCATCGGCCAGAACACGGCGTGATCGAACCAGATCACCTGTGGCCAGATCCGATCCGCCTGCAGGTGGAGCCGCATGAAACTGATGGCGTAGTCGACGAGCGCCAGAACCGACGCGGCGCCTGCGAGCCAGCCGGGAACTGCGGCCAGCGCGAGCAGCGCCACGACCCAGAGCCAGTATTGCGGCGAGTACACCTTGTTCGTGACGAAGAAGAGGCACATCAGGGCGCAGATTGCCCGCAGCGGATCGAGACGCCGGGTGCGTATTTCGATGGCCGCGACGGCAACCGCGGCCCCGAGCACCGCCACGGCGGAGATCGCGTTGGCGGAGGCGACGAACGCGCGTGGATCGGCGCCGGCCAAAAGATACAGCGAAGGCTCAATCTCCCGAATGCGGTTGTACTCGAAGAACCAGGTCCACCGCGGCCAGCCGAGGAGCGCGAAGGGAAGGTTCACCGCCAGCGACAGGGCGGCGAAGATGCCGACCAGCTCCAGCGTTCGCCGGCGAGGTCCGCGAAACGAGATCAACAGCAGGACACCGAGCGCGAGGACGGGAAAGAGCTTCGTCCACACCGCCAACGAGAGCGCCGCAGCTGCCGCTCGTTCGCGCCCGCCAGCCCAGAGAAAGAGGCCGCCAGCAAGCGGGAGGATGCCGAACAGGTCCCAATTCAGCGCGCCATAGACCAGCAGCGCCGGCGACGCAGCCCAGATCCACGGCTGCGTCCCGGGGAGCGCGCACATCCACCAGAGCGTGAGGAGGGCGCAGGCAGCCAGCAGGACGAACGTGAGCGCAAAGTATCCGGCGCGGTCCGGCGCGAGCACGCTCGGGAACCACATCCCGACGCCGAGGAGCACGGGGTACTCGATCTTGTCTTCGACGTACGGAACCGGATGCCGTCCCGCTCCGCGATCCTCGTGGAGCGCCAGGATGTCCGAGTACGAGAGCGCCGCGAATGACCAGAGCCGATATCCCCAGGGCGACGGATGTCGCGTGCCTTCGGCGGTCCGCACATATGCGGCGGCCAGGATTGCCGCGCACACGAGGGATGGAACCGCGAATCTGCGGCGCGTCGCGCGCCAATCGAGCGGACGATCCATCAGACCGGCGTCACCGATCTGCGCTTCGGGGTCAGAGGGCGGTCCCTTTGGGCAGCGGCCGCGAACCGCCTGACGATCTCCGCGCGAAGCCGATCGCCGGGAATGATGGCATCCACGACCTGCTCGGCGGCGAGCTTGTAGATGTCGATGTCCGCCTTGTACTCCTCGCGAAGCTGCTGCACGAACGCGGCGCGCTCGCTCTCCGGCTTCTCCTGGATCTTGTTGAAGTAGACGGCGTTCACCGCCGCCTCCGGCCCCATCACCGCGATCATCGCCTGCGGCAGCGCAATCGTCGCGTCCGGCTCGAAGGCCGGGCCACCAAATGCGTAGAGGCCCGCGCCGTAGGCCTTGCGCACGATCACGCAGATCTTCGGGACCGTCGCCTCCGAGACCGCCATGACCATCTTCGCCCCGTGGCGGATGATCCCTTCGCGCTCCACCTTGGTGCCGATCATGAACCCGGGCACGTCCGCGAGATAGAGGATGGGGATTCCGAAAGCGTCGCAGAGCCAAATGAACCGCGCCGCCTTGTCGGCGCTGTCGACGAAGAGGACGCCGCCCTTGTGCTTCGGCTGGCTGGCGACGATCCCCACCGGCTTTCCCTCGATGCGGGCGAAGGCCGTGATCACCTCCGGAGCGAAGAGCTTCTTCAGCTCGAACAGTGAGTCGGCGTCGATCAGCTCCCGGATCAGCGCGAACATGTCGAAGAACTTGTTTTGATCGGGCGGGATGATCTCTTCGATCCGCTTGCCGCTGGACGCGGGCGCAAGCGGCTTCTGGGCCGGGAGCGGCGCCGAGAAGCTCTCCGGAAAGTACGACAGGTAGCGCTGCGCCGCCGCGATGGCCTCCTGCTCCGTCTTCACCAGCACGTCGCCGCATCCGGACACGGAGCAATGCATGCGGGCGCCGCCCAGCTCTTCCAGCGTGACCTTCTCGCCGATCACCATCTCCGCCATCCGCGGCGAGCCCAGGTACATGGACGCATTGCCGTCGACCATCACCACGATGTCGCAGAACGCGGGAATGTACGCGCCCCCCGCGGCGCTGGGCCCGAAGAGCAGGCAGACCTGCGGCACCAGGCCGCTCATCTGGCACTGCATGTAGAAGATCCGTCCGGCACCGCGGCGGCCGGGGAACATCTCGATCTGGTCGGTGATGCGTGCGCCGGCGGAATCGACCAGGTACAGCATCGGGCAGCGCGTCTTCAGCGCCTGCTCCTGGATGCGGATGATCTTCTCCACCGTGCGGCGGCCCCAGGAGCCCGCCTTGACCGTGGAGTCGTTGGCCATCACCGCCACGACCCGCCCAGCGATCCGTCCCAGTCCCGTGATCACTCCATCGGCGGGAAGCTCCGGATCCTTGGCGTTGGCGAACGCGCCGTCCTCGACGAAGCTGTCGGCGTCGAGCAGCAGCTTCACGCGCTCGCGCGCGAACAGCTTCCCGCTCTCGGCGTTCTTCTGGTGGTACTTCGGCGCCCCGCCCTTCTCGATCCGCGCCAGCTCCGCCTTCACCTTGTCGTCGAAGTCCATCGGGCGGCGCTTCTAGCAGAGTGCGCTACTTCGCGAAATCGGGGGGTGGAGCGGGAATCGCCTGGCCGTCGTGGCGCGGGTCGCTGGCGCCGAACTTCACGCCCGTCTTGCGATCGAAGAGGACCGCCTGTCCGTAGCCGAAGTTTGGTGTCCGCGGCGGGCGGACTTCGATCTGATGGCCGAGCGCCGTCAGCTCGTCGCGGACCGGTGCGGGAACGGAAGACTCGATCTCGACGTCGCACCCCTCGAAGGTTCCTTTGGTGAATCGCCCGGCTTCCAGCGCCTGCTGGATGTTCATCCCGAAGTCGGCGATGTCCGCCACGAACTGGGCGTGGGCCTGCGACTGGTTCCAGGCGCCCATGATCCCGAAGCCGATGCTCACGCCGCCCTTCTGCATGAAACCGGGAATGATCGTGTGTAGTGGCCGCTTGCGCCCGGCGAGCGTGTTCGGCCGGCCGGGCGCAAGCGTGAAGAGGCTTCCGCGGCTTTGCAGGACGAACCCGCAACCCTTCGGCGTCAACCCGGATCCGAACCCGTGGTAGTTGCTCTGGATCAGCGAGACGATGTTTCCTTCGGCGTCGGCGACGGCGAGGAAGATGGTGTCGCCATCCCGCGACGTCGTGATCCCGGGAACGTGCGAAGGCTCGACGTGCTCCGCCGCCCTGCGCGGATCGATCAGGCGGGCGCGCGCGGCGACGTTTCCGTCGGACAGAAGCACGCCCACGGGCACTTCCGCGAAGCGGGGATCGCCGACGTAGCGCAGCAGGTCGGCGTACGCGAGCTTCTTCGCCTCGATCATCGCGTGTAGCGTACGCGCGGAGTGGAAGCCCCACTGCCCAAGCGGAAAGCGTTCCAGCATCCGCAACATCAGGAGCGCGGCGATCCCCTGCCCGTTCGGTGGCAGCTCCGCGACCTTCCAGCCCCGATATGCGATCTGGAGCGGATCGGCCGATTCCGCCTCGAACTCGGCGAGATCCTCCAGGTCCATCGCGCCGCCATGTGCGCGGACGACGTCGACGATGGCCTGCGCGGTGGGACCTTCGTAGAAACCGCGCCCGCCGCTCTCGGCGATACGCCGGAGCGAGCGCGCCAGGGAAGGATTCCTGAACACCTCGCCGGCCGCGGGGGGCCGGCCGTCGATCAGGAACGTCGCGACGGACTCCCGGTCCTGGGCGAGCACCGGCGCCGCTCCCGCCCACAACCCCGCGGTGATCTCCATGACGGGAAAGCCGTTCTCGGCGTACCAGATGGCGGGCGCGAGGTCCGCAGCGAGCGGCAATCTCCCGAACCGCTCGTGCAGCGCAATCCAGCCCGCCACGGCGCCCGGCACCGTCACCGTGTGGGGACCTGAGGGGGGTAGCTCGCCGACGATTCCCTTGCGGGCCAGGAACTCCGGCGTCATCCCCGAAGCTGACCAGCCGCTCGCATTCATTCCGAACAGGGCGTCATTCTTCGCTGCGTGTACGATCGCGAAGAGGTCGCCGCCGAGACCGTTGGAGGAAGGCTCCATCAGCCCCTGCACGGCGTTCGCCGCGATGGCGGCATCCACCGCGTGTCCTCCCCGCTGCAGGATTTGCGTCGCCGCCTGGGCGGCGAGGGGCTGGCTGGATGCCGCGACGCCGTGCTGTGACGCCGTGACGGACCGGCCGGCGACTGGTAATGCCGTTGCCGACGTGGTGGCCAGGCTCGTCATGGCCGGCTTCTATCACTCCAAGCTGCGGTACTGTAGGGTTCGATGCCCAAGGGGAAGCCGCGTGAACAGGGCGACACCGCGGTCGTCACGGAGAGGAAGAGCAAGACCCAGAAGCCGAAGCTCTGGAAAGTCATCCTTCACAACGATGACTACACGACCATGGAGTTCGTCATCCACGTGCTGGAGGTGGTCTTCAACAAGGAGCCGGCGGTGGCCCACGACCTGATGCTGCAGGTCCATACCCGTGGCATGTGCGTCGCCGGCGTTTACACTTACGAGATCGCGGAGACCAAGGCGGCGACGGTGGAGCAGATGGCAAAGGCGGCGGAATTTCCTTTTCTCTGTACGATGGAACCTGAATGAGTCTGTCGATCACCAAAGAGCTGGAGTCCTCCCTGCGGCTGGCCTTCGCGGAGGCGAAGGCGCGGCGGCACGAGCACGTGACGTTGGAGCACCTGCTGTACGCGCTCCTGCGCGACCCGGTTGCGACGCGAATCCTGCGCGCCTGCGGCGCCCGGCTGCCGGAGCTCAAGCGCGACCTCGAGCAGCATCTCCAGGAAAGCCAGGGGCAGCTGCCGGACGGATTCGATCGGGACCCCGAGCAGACGCGCGCGTTCCAGCGCGTGCTGGAGCGGGCCGCGATGCAGGTCCAGTCGAGCGGAAAGGAAACCATCGACGCCGGCTCCGTGCTGGTGGCGCTCTTCCGCGAGCGCGATTCGCACGCGCTCTATCTGCTCGAGAAGCAGGGGGTGACGCGGCTCGACCTGCTCCGGTTCATCTCCCACGGCGCCCTCAAGGTCCGCGACGAGAGCGGGCTCCGGCCCCACACCGGGGACGACGACGAGCTGCATGCGCAGCCGCAGGGCGACGACGAGGACGGCGGGCTGGCCGACGACCCGCTTGCCGCCTACTGCGTCGATCTCATCCAGCGCGCAGCCGAAGGTCGGATCGATCCGCTGGTGGGGCGCAAGAACGAGCTGGAGCGCACCATGCAGGTGCTCTGCCGGCGCCGGAAGAACAATCCCATCTACGTGGGCGAGGCCGGCGTTGGAAAGACCGCTCTCGCCGAGGGCCTCGCAGTCGCCATCCACGAGCAGAAGGTCCCCGAGATCCTCAAGGCAGCGCCGCTCTACGCGCTTGACCTCGGCGCCTTGCTCGCCGGGACCAAGTTCCGCGGCCAGTTCGAGGAGCGGCTCAAGGCGGTGGTGAAGGCGCTGACGCAGAAGACCGGGGCCATCCTCTTCATCGACGAGATCCACATGCTGGTGGGCGCGGGCGCGACCAGCGGCGGGTCGATGGACGCCTCCAACCTGCTCAAGCCAGCGCTGGCCAACGGAGAGCTACGCTGCATCGGCAGCACCACCTTCTCCGACTTCAAGGCGAGCTTCGATCGGGACAAGGCGCTGGCCCGGCGCTTCCAGAAGATCGAGGTGCTGGAGCCGAGCCGCGACGAGGCGGTGCAGATCCTCCAGGGACTGAAGAGCCGATACGAGGAGCACCACGGGGTCTCCTACAGCGACCCGGCGCTGGAAGCCGCCGTCGATCTCTCCGCGAAGCACCTGGTCGATCGGCACCTGCCCGACAAGGCCATCGACGTGATCGACGAGGCGGGAGCGCTGCAGCGGATGAAGCCGGCCAACGAGCGCGTTCCGCTGATCGGCATCCCGGAGATCGAGCAGGTGGTGGCGAAGATCGCGCGCATTCCGCCCCGGAGCGTCTCCAGCGACGACAAGACGGCCCTGAAGAGCCTCGCGCCCGAGCTGAAGAAGGTGGTGTATGGCCAGGACCCGGCCATCGAGGCGCTGGCCAGCGCCATCCTCCTCTCCCGCTCCGGGTTGGGCTCGCCGACCAAGCCGATCGGCAGTTTCCTCTTCTCCGGTCCGACCGGCGTCGGCAAGACCGAGCTGGCGAAGCAGCTGGGCCGGATCATGGGCGTCCCGCTGATCCGGTTCGACATGTCCGAGTACATGGAGAAGCACACCGTCAGCCGCCTGATCGGCGCCCCTCCCGGATATGTCGGTTTCGACCAGGGTGGCCTGCTCACAGACGCCATTCGCAAGCAGCCGCACGCGGTGTTGCTGCTCGACGAGATCGAGAAGGCACACCCGGACGTGTTCGACATCCTGCTCCAGGTGATGGACCACGCCACCCTCACCGACAACAACGGCCGGCAGAGCGACTTCCGCCACGTCGTCCTGATCTTCACCACCAACGCCGGCGCGCGGGACCTGACCGCTGCGCGAGTGGGATTCGGCGCCGGCACCCGCAGCTTCATGGTTGCGGGGACCAAGCTCGGCGAGAAGGTGGCGTCGTTCGATCTCGACTCCGGCGCCGGGGGCGACGCCAAGAAGGCCATCGAGCGCGCCTTCAGCCCGGAGTTCCGCAACCGGCTCGACGGCTGGATCGCGTTCTCCAGCCTGCCGATGGAGGTCGTGGAGCGGATCGTCGACAAGCAGATCGACGAGCTGCGGGTCCAGCTCCGCGAAAAGAGCGTCGAGCTGGAGCTGCTCCCGGAGGCGCGGAGGTGGCTGGCCGACCACGGCTTCTCGCCGCAGTTCGGAGCGCGGCCGATGGCGCGGCTGATCCAGACTGCCCTGAAGAAGCCGCTCGCCGAGCGCATCCTCTTCGGCGATCTGGAAAAGGGTGGAAAAGTGGTCCTGGGTGTGCAGGACGACAAGCTGAGCATCGGCAGGGAATGAGAGGGCCCGCGCGATCGCCGGTACAATCCGGCGGATGCGCATCCGGTCCTTCCTGGTCCTGGCGGCCTGCGCCTGCGCCACGGCCGCACCGCCGCCCGCCGCTGAGTCGAGCTCCTCCCGGGAGGCTCCGGCAGCGCGCATCGTCTCGGTGCTGGAATTGCGCAGCAAGCTGCGGGACGGACCCGCGATCGATGCCGGATACGTAGCCGACAGGCTTCGGGCGGAGGTGCTTTCCTCCGGCGTCGATGCGCGGGTCATCAGCCGCGAGAACATGCTGGTGCTGCTCCAGGCGCAAGGAAAGCAGCTCGCCGATTGCGAGGCGGAATGCGAAGTGGAGACTGGCCGCCGCATCGGCGCCGATCTCGTCGTCAGCGGTGAGCTCGTTCGGGTTGGAGACAGCCTGAAGGCCAGCCTGCGCCTGCACGAGACCCGCTCGGGAACGCTGGTCGCCGCGGTCACCGCGGCGGGCGTGACCGCCGAGGAGCTGGATGCCCATCTGGCGGATGCGGTGCGGCAGCTTTTGGCCCCGCTGGGCCGTTCCACATCGGCATCGGTTGCGAAGACGGGCGCACGCGCGGCGCAGCCGTTCGACGCGAAGGCGTTCGCTGCAGGTCAGCCGTCGTCGTTCGACTGCGAAAGCTCGGCGCGCCGCCTGCACGAGAGCTCACCCGACCAGGCCTGGGCGGCGCTCGGCGCCTGCGTCGAACGGCAGGGCTGGTCGCGCGGCGACTTCACCTCTCTCGAGCGGATCACGGGCGGATTCTGGGACGAAGATCTGACGACCCGCGCCGACGCACCGAGGCTGATCGCGCGGATCATCGCCGCGCGCGGCGGGGACGTGGAGGGCGACATCTCACTGGTGCAGAAGAGCCGCGTCCCGCTGTTCACCCTGTCCGCTGCCCTCCGCCAGCCCGACGTGTACAAGGGCCGCTGGGTGCTCGTGCGCGGGGCGCTCAGCGGAATCCGCCAGGACGCGGGAAGGCCCTCGGCCATGGTGCGGGAGACTTCGCTGCGCGCGACCGCACGGGAAGTCCAGGTCGGATCGACGACGCGCATCGAGCACAGCAGCAGCGCGAAGGGGCAACGCGATGTGGAGACCACGCGCTACGGAAACGCGCGCAGCAGCGCGCAATACAGCTCCAGCGCCCGGAGCGACTACACCCGCCTGAACCAGAAGTTCGAGAACGAGCGCGTGGAAACCGGCCGGCTCGCGCTGGGAAGGCTCGCTCGCGCCGATCCGTTCCTCGAGCCAGAGAAGGACTTCCTCTTTCTCGCCCGCTTCGACGGCGTCAACCCTTCCCGCGATCAAGAGCAGCCCGTCGCCCTGCTCTCCATCGCGGGCTACTTCCAGCCGAGTGCCCTCCTCGTCCAGTGACTTACCGGCCTCGCCATTTCGGCGGGCGCTTTTCGGCGAAGGCCTGCAGACCTTCCAGCCGGTCTTCGCTCAACAGCGGCTTCTCGTAATGTTGGCGCTCGCGTTCGAGCGCCGCGTCGATCGGCAGGTCCCAGGCCTCCTCGACGGACGCCTTGGCCGCGGCGAGCGCCACCGGAGCATTGGCGGCGACCTCGTGGGCGAGCGCGACCGCTGCTGAGACTGAGTCGCCAGCGGCGGAGATGCGGTTGACGAGCCCCATCTGAAGCGCTTCCTGCGCTTCCACCCGGCGCGCGGTGAGAATCAAGTCCTTGGCCCGGCCGATCCCCACCACACGGGCAAGGCGGACGGTTCCTCCGCCGCCGGGGATCACGCCCACCTTCGTCTCGGTGAGCCCGATCTGCGCCGCCGGGTCGATCACCCGCAGATCGCAGGCTAACGCCAGCTCGCAGCCGCCGCCGAGAGCGAGGCCGTTGATCGCCGCGATCCACGGCTTGGGGCATCGTTCCAGCTCGCGGAGAGCGCCGTGCAGCTCCGCGAGCCAGCTGCGGACGTCGTCCTCCGTCCAGCCGCGCCTCTCCTTGAGATTCGCGCCGGCGCAGAAGGCCCGTCTGCCAGCTCCGGTGAGCACCACCGCCCGGACTGCGGTTTCGACGGCAGCCTGGCGCGCCTGCTGAGCCAGCTCGGCGACCAGCGCGCGCGAGAGCACGTTCATCTGCGCCTCGCCGTCGATGGTCAGGACGCGTACCGCTCCGCGATCTTCCGAGATCAGGTTGGCCATCGCTAGGTCGCCGCTCCGCGCCGCGCCTCGCCAGGGTTGCGGCGGCCGAGCGCCGCCTGCAGTCGCCGTCCGGAAAGCTTGTGCCCGACCAGCTCCTGCGCCAGCGCGCCGGCGTCTACGAGCCGGGCGAGGTCGAGGCCGGTCCCGATGCCCATGTCCGCGAGCATTGACGCGAGGTCCTCGGTGGCGAGGTTCCCTGCGGCCCCGGGCGCGTACGGACAACCGCCCATCCCGCCGATGCTCGTGTCGAAGGTGGTGATTCCGAGCTCCAGGGCGACGAGACAGTTCGCCAGTGCCGTGCCGTGGGTGTCGTGGAGGTGCAGCGCCAGCATCGCCGCGGGGACCTCGCGCAGGAAGAGCTCCAGAATCTCACGCGTCTGCCGCGGGTTTCCCACCCCGATGGTGTCGCCGAGGGAAAGCTCGTCGCAGCCGATCGCGCGCAGCTTGCGCGCAATCTCGAGCGCCCGGGCCGGGTCGACGGCCCCCTCGTAGGGGCAACCCCAGATCGTGCTCAGGTAACCGCGCACGAACAGGCCCTGCTTTTTCGCAGCAGGCACGACCTCGCCGAAGTGTTCGAGCGACTGCGCGACCGTCTTGTTGGTGTTCTTGAGGTTGTGCGACTCCGTCGCGGACATGAACACCGCGACCTCCCGCATTCCTGCGGCGACGGCGCGATCCAGGCCGGCCATGTTCGGAACCAGCGCCGAGTACCGGATGCCGGGCTTGCGAGCCACACGGCGTGCCACTTCGTCGGTGTCGGCGAGCTGCGGAATCCAGTCTGGTCGGACGAACGACCCGAGCTCGATCCGCTGGAGCCCCGCGTCGGTCAGCGCCCCGAGAAGCCGGAGTCGCGCATCCACCGAGAGCTGCGCCGACTCGTTCTGCAGCCCGTCGCGGGGTCCGACTTCGTAGAGTGTGACGCGGGCGGGCATCATCGGATCAGCCTCGCGGGCGCACGTTCTCCCGCACCCATTCCGCGATCGAGCGCGTGGTGGCGCCGGGCGTGAAGATCTCCTTCACTCCCAGCTTCTTCAGCTCCGGAATGTCGGGATCGGGAATGATCCCCCCGCCGAAGACCACGACGTCGTCCACGCTCTGCTTGCGCAGCAGATCGATGATCGCCGGAAAGAGCGTCATGTGCGCGCCGGACATGATCGACAGCCCGATGCCATCGACGTCCTCCTGGACGGCGGCGGCGACGATCATCTCGGGCGTCTGATGCAGCCCGGTGTAGATCACCTCGAAGCCCTCGTCGCGCAGAGCCCGCGCGATGATCTTCGCGCCGCGATCGTGGCCGTCGAGTCCGGGCTTGGCGACGAGAATGCGGACTTTTCGGGCGTCTGCCATCAGGGCACCTTTTCCAGTAAGGCAATGAGCTGCGGCGTCTCTTCCGTCAAGGGCGCGTCGGGCTGCAACCGTCGCAGGACCAGGCCCGCTGCCAGCGCGAGCGCGGACAGATGCGGCGGCGCATAGTAGCGGATGGAAAATGTCGCCGAAAGGCTCTCGCCGCCCGCAGTGGTCAAGGTCTTCGTCACGCGGTCGACATTCGTCGCCGCGTCCCAACTGCTTTCCTCGGTGACGTGGCCCAGGCCCGCCACGTCCTCCTCGTACCGGGCACGAGGCCGCACAGCAAGTCGGAGCGGATTGTCCGTCGTCAGCACCAACGTGCCACCCGGGCGCAGAATTCGCGCCGCCTCGCGCAGCGCGCCGTGCGCGTCGGACTCGCTCCCCAGGAACATCGAGCTATAGAAGCAGAATGCAGCGGCGATGGATCCCGCATGCAACGGCAACGCCCGCAAGTCGGCACGGACGAGGCGCGCGCTGCGCGCTTGCGCCCGGGCCTCGTCGAGCAGCAGGGCGCTGCGATCCACCCCCAGCGGATGTGGATGGCCCTGCTCGATGAACGCCGCAAGGTGGCGGCCGAAGCCGCAACCCAGGTCGGCGATCGGCTTTCCCGGCTCTACCTGCGCGAGATGCAGCGCGATGGCGACGTCGTCCCTCGCGAGCCTGGGCGGAGCGTAGCGCCGCGTGGTCTCCAGGAAGATGCGGTCGGCTATCGGATCCATTCGTCCGCCCACCGCTCGAGGCCTCCGATCACCCGCCCGAGCGCGCGACCTTTCTCCGTGAGGTGATACTCGACGCGGATGGGCTGCTCGTCGATGACGCGTCGCTGCACCACGGCTGCGCGCTCGAGCTCCTTGAGCCGATGGGACAGCATTCCTTCGGTGACCACCTCCAGCTCGGCCGCGAGCTCGCTGTAGCGGTGCGGCCGCTTGAGCAGGAGCTGGACAATGAGCGGCGTCCATCTCTTTCCCAGCAGATCGACCGCGGACTGGAACTTCGGGCAGATCCGCGTCGAGTGGAGGCGCTCGGCCATGCAGCAATGATAGTCGCGCGAATCCAGCGGCGCACGAAAGCATCGGTAGCTACAGAAAACGTAGTACCGCCACTTTCTGGCGCCTATTGGTGACGATCGCGACCATTGCACCCGGGAAAGGGCGGCGCAGGGGTCGAACCGCTCATCGCTTCAGCGTGAAGTCGCGGAACCAGATGCCGGCCAGGTCCGTCCACATCCCCGCTGCTCCCGCCGCCGTGATGGCTGAGGCTGAGGAATCGTTCACGATCACTTTCGCTACCCCGTTCGCCGAGCCCACGAGCTTCACCGGGTTCGAACCGGTCACGGACAAACCGATGGTCGCCCACCATCCCAGGTCCGCAATCCCGCTCGGCGCTTGCCCGAGCACCGTCACGGTCGCGCCGTTGTGGCGCCTGACTTGCAGCGTGCCGTTCGCAAGCAGCGCAACGTCGTAGCGGTCGTTCGAGGATTGCTGGCGCAGGTCGAGCTCCGCTACTCCCGCCGAGAAGTTGATCACCTGCGCAGACACGCTGCAGTCGGCGCAGGAGAGATTCTGCACCACCGCCTGGTCGCTGCCGTCCAGGTCCGATTCGGCCCGCGGAGTAGTCGCGCTGGTGTGCCACGATCCGGAAACGACACGCCAGTTCGAGCCGAGCCCGCTGGTGCGATTGAAGTTGTCCGAGAAGATGACGGTCGGCGGACCCGCATCCGGGGGGCCGGCATCAGGAGGCCCAGCGTCCGGCGGACCAGCATCAGGAGGTCCTGCGTCAGGCGGACCCGCATCAGGAGGCCCAGCGTCCGGCGGACCAGCATCAGGAGATCCTGCGTCAGGCGGACCCGCATCGGGAGGCCCGGCGTCGGGCGTGCCGCCGTCGGAGCCGCCAGCCGGCGCTCCGTTCACGGTAAAGTTGCCGAACCAGATTCCCGCGAGATTGGTCCAGATCCCCGCGGTTCCGGCGGTGGTGATCCTCGAGGCCGACGAGTCGTTCACGATCACTTTTGTGACGCCGTTCGCCGAAGCGACGAGGTTCACGGGGTTCGACCCCGTAGCCTGAAGGCCAATGGTCGCCCAGTCGTTGAGCGTGGCGATTCCGCTTGGCGCCTCGCTGAGCACGGTGATCGTCGCTCCGTTATGGCGCCTCACCTGGAGGTTGCCGTTGGCAAGCAGCGCGACGTCGTAGCGGTCGTTCGAGGGTTGCTGGCGCAGATCGAGCTCCGCCACCCCTGCCGAGAAGTTGAGGACCCTCGCGGAAACGCTGCAGTCGTCGCAGGAGAGGTTCTGCACCACGGCCTGATCGGTGCCGTCCAGGTCCGATTCGGCCCGCGGAGTGGTCGCGCTGGTGTGCCACGATCCGGAAATGACACGCCAGTTGGAGCCGAGGCCGGTGGTGCGGTTGAAGTCGTCGAAGAACAGCTGCCCTGACGGTGGCGGCGGAGGAGGCGGTGGCGGGGGAGGCGCCGACTTCACGCCGAACGCTGCGACGCGGTCCGTCCCAACGAACACGACGCCCCGGGCCGCGACCGGGTGGTAGTACTTGCCGCCGACTTGCAGCTGCGACGAGGTGCTGGCGAAGAGCAACCGCATCGTGAGCGCGTCGATCGCGTACAGCGTCGGATGTGCCGCAATCGTGGCAATCAGGTTGCCCGACCGGTTGATGTTGGTGTCGATCATCCAGACGATCGGGTTCGAAGAACCGTTGCTGGTCACGATGGGCGACCCGGGATTCCTGAACGTCAGCGACGTCTCGTAGGCGTCGAGGCGCAGATACGCGGGCTGACCGGGCGTGGTCACCACCTTCACCCGGGCCAGGCCCGGAGGCTGCGGTTCCGAGCAGGAGACGCACGTCTTCGTGGTTCCCGTGAAGAACAGGTAGTTCGTCCCGTCGGCTGCGCGGAAGAACGCCGGCGTCGTCCGCGACTTCGCGAAATCGACGTTATTGTACAGGTCGGAATAGGGGCCGAAGATATTCAGCGGTCCCCGGGTGTTGCCGTAATACGACCGCAGGTCGGGACCGAAGAGCGATCCGTCCGCGGGAGCGGACGTCGGGTTGGCGCGGTTGCAGTTCGGACGGCGCGCCAGTCCGCCGGTGAGGTTGTCCCGATTGAGCAGGTAGAGGTTGCCCTGCTTGCCCCCCAAGGCAATCAAATGCGTCGTGCTGGTCTGACTGGCGTCGAGGTCCGGCAGGAGAATCGGCGCGCCGCCCGCCAGATCGACGTCGTTCTCGTCGAGCTGGCAGTGGTTCCACGGCGTATACGTGGCCTGCAGCCTGAGCGGCAGCGAGGGCGCGAACGCCAGCAGCGACTCGCCCCAGTAGTTGTCGAGCGGACCGGCCGGCCCATTGCCGGTGGTCACGTAGACGACACCGTTCGGTCCGATCGCGGCGCCGCCGTCCCCCCACATTCCGGAGTTCGCAGTCGTCCCGGTCCAAGGCCCGCCGGTAAAGGCGCTGGCGAGCCGCGGCGTCCCCGAGCTCTTGCCAGTGTCGACCGCAACCAGCCACCCTCCTCCGCCGTCCGTATAGGACCCGAATCCCAGATACAGGAGCGTTCCGTCCGGGCTGAGGTTGAGCCCCGCGCGCTGCGACATCCTGTCCGTCGACTGGAACGTCGCCGGGCCGTTGACGTTGAGCGGAGTGACGGTCGCGCTATTCAGCGCCAGCGGCCAGCCGCTCAAGATCGCGCCGCTGCCGAGGTTGATGGCGAACACACGCCAGCTCCGGCTCGGGCTGGTGGTATCGGCGGTGACGTAGAGGCGGGGAGGCGATGCGGAAAGGTCCGCGATCGGGGTGGCGATGGCGCCCACGGGCACGCTGTCGGGACCGGGCGAAGGCGGTCCCAGCGTCGTTCGCCAGAGGATCGTTCCCGCCGGGACGGTGCCGACCGGAAATGCGCTGACGGCGTAGACGAAGCCGTTGCTGGTCGCGGCGATGACGACGCTGAAGTGCTGGCCCGCACCCGTGCCGGAGGTGATGGCAAGATCGTCGATGTACAGCGGCGAGGCGTACATGTGCGGCGCATACGTCGCGCCGCCGACGACCGCGCTGTCGAACGCAGGAGAATCCCACAGCTTTCCGAAGTTGCCCCCCGAGACCGCCGCGGGCGTGAGCGCGCTTTCCACCGCGTTCCAGCCGGTGCGCTGTTTGTTGCCGTGGAAGGTCAGCTGATCGAAAGCGGGATCGGCGGAAGCCGCACCGGCAAGACACAGAGCGGCCGCCAGCGCTCGCGGGAACGGGGGGGGCATTTGGCCGCACGGTCATCACGCGGGCGAGCGGACGCAAGTGCATGCGCACGTGTCTGTCGTTTTCGGAATGTCGCAAACGATACAGCTAGAAGCTGCCCTTCTCCCGGTATGCTCCCCATACCTTCCGGAAGACGTCGCAGACCTCGCCGAGCGTGCAGTACGCCTTCACCGCATCCAGCACCGGATGCATGAGGTTCTTGTCCCCGCGGCAGGCGTCTTCGACAGCGCGCAGCTTTTCCTGCACCTCGCGCTGCGACCGGTTTCGCTTCACGGAGTTGAGGCGCTCCACCTGGTGGTGCACGAGCTCGTCATCGATCTTCAGCGTGGGGATCGGCTCGTCGCGCTCCTTGCGGAAGGAGTTGACGCCGACGATCTTCCGCTCGCCGGAGTCGACCTCCCGCTGCCACTGATAGGCGCTGTCGGCGATCTCGCGCTGCGGATAACCCTCTTCGATCGCGCGGATGATGCCGCCGTACCGCTCGATCTTCGCGAGAATCTCCATCGCCCGCTTCTCGGTCTCGTCGGTGAGGTACTCGACGAAGTACGACCCCGCCAGGGGGTCGACGACGCGATCGACGCCGCTCTCGTGGGCGAGGATCTGCTGCGTGCGCAGCGCGATGGTGACTGCGTCCTCGGTGGGAAGCGCGTACGTCTCGTCGAGGGAATTGGTGTGGAGCGACTGGGTACCGCCGAGGACCGCGGCGAGCGCCTGCAGCGCGACCCTCACCACGTTGTTGTACGGCTGCTGGGCCGTCAGCGCGACGCCGGCGGTCTGCGCGTGCGTCCGCAGCGTCATGCTGATGGCCTTCTTCGCCCCGAACCGATCGCGCATCACCCGCGCATAGATCCGCCGCGCCGCGCGGAACTTGGCGATCTCCTCGAAGAAGTCGTTGTGCACGTCCCAGAAGAAGCTGAGCCGGGGCGCGAAGTCGTCGACGTCCATGCCGCGCTTCACGCACTCCTCCACGTAGCCGAACCCGTCGGCCAGGGTGAAGGCCAGCTCCTGGATCGCCGTCGCTCCCGCTTCGCGGATGTGGTAGCCGCTGATGGAGACCGGATGCCACCGGGGCATGTGCTTCGCGGTGTACTCGATCATGTCCACCACCACGCGCGTAGCCGGGCGCGGCCCCACCACCCACTCCTTCTGGGCGATGTACTCCTTGAGCACGTCGTTCTGGATGGTGCCGCCGAGCTTGTCCTGCGAGACACCCTGCTTCTCGGCCACCGCGATGTACGCGCAGAGCGCGAAGATCGCGCTGGCGTTGATGGTCATGCTGGTGGTGACGCGATCGAGCGGAATCCCACTGAACAGGACCTCGAAGTCCTTCAGCGTGGAGACGGCGACGCCTTCCCTGCCGACTTCGCCGCGCGACATCGCGTGGTCGGCGTCGTAGCCCATCAGCGCCGGCATGTCGAAAGCGGTGCTGAGGCCGGTGACACCATGCTCGAGCAGGTACTTGAAGCGCTGGTTGGTATCCTCCGGGGTGCCGAATCCCGCGAACTGGCGCATGGTCCACAGCCGGCCGCGGTACATGGTCGGCTGCGGGCCGCGGGTATAGGGAAACTGGCCGGGGAAGCCGAGATCGCGCTCGTACTTGTCGACTTCCGCGTCGCTCGGCTCGGCGACGTCCGAGGGGATCATCAGATCGGGGATGGGAATCCCCGAGTCGGTGTGGAATTCCGGACGGCGCACGGGGCTCTTCTGCGCGGCGCGCGCGAGCTCGGTCTTTCGCCATTCCTGTCGCGCTGCTTCGAGGCGGTCCTTGGCCTTCATGAGCGCGAGATAACACGGGCAGGCCCGCCGTGCGACCCGGCGGACGCGCTGGCGTGCGCTCGTCCCTGCGCCGACCGGTCGACGCCGTGCGGCACCTGTTGGTAACTTGACGTGCATGCTGGAGATTCACGGCAAGAAGGACTGCCCTTTCGCCTGGCGCGTGCGCCTCACCGCGCGGCAGAAGGCGGTCGACTTCGATTGGCTGCCGTACGACGTCCCCGTCCCGGATCCGCGGACGGCGGAACACAATCCGGAGCGGAAGTCGCCGCTGCTCTGGGAGGACGGGTTCTCCCTTGCCGAATCCGTCATCGTCGCTCAGTACCTGGATGAGTCGCGCGAGGGCCGTCGTCTGATGCCCGCAAACGCGAGGGACCGGGCGCGGGCGCGCCTGCTTCTGGCCACGGTCGTGGCGAAACTCGAGGTTACGCCGAGCCATGCGGAATCGCGCGCCGCCGCCGTCGAGAAAGCGCGCCGGGGGCAGGCGGCGCTCGACCGGGCGCTCTCCGACGGCCGTGCCTATCTCGGCGGAGACTCTCCGTCCCTCCCGGACTTGATGCTCTGGCCGTTCCTCGCCCTGCAGGAACGGGACGGCGTTCCCCCGCAACCGGCCCGGGCCGCGGAATACTGGCGGCGCGTCAAGGACGTACCGGAACTCGTCGCCACGCGCCCCTGAGGCCGCCTCAGAACCTGCAAGCGGTCGGGGAGGTGCACTTGCACACGCCCGACACGCAAGACCACCCGACGCCATTGTCGGCGGCGCAGTTGACGCATTCGGCTCCGCAGCAGGCGTTCGTGTTCCCGACGCAGACGCCGCCGCTGAGGATGTAGCCGCCGTCGCACGCGCTGCCGCAGCTCGTTCCGTTGCAGGTCGCGTGCGCGTGGGGATCGGCCGGCGCGGAACAGGGCGTGCAGCTCGTTCCGCATGAGCTCGTGCTCGTGTTCGAGATGCAGGCGTTGTCGCAGGCGTGCGTCCCTGCCCCGCAGCTCGAGCACACTCCGGCCGCGCAGAGATGGCTGGCGCAATCCACCGGCACGGTGCAGTTCTGGCCGTCGGCGCACGGGCGTCCTTGCGTCACGCAGATCCCCCCGCAATCGACGCCGGTCTCGTCCTGGTTGCGGATCGAGTCCGTGCAGGAGTCCGGCACGCAGGATCCGCCGCCGACGTGGAACCCGGCTCTGCAGGAAACGAATACGCAGGTCCCACCGCTGCAGATTCCGATGCCGTTCGCGTACACCGTGGTGCAGTCGACGCAGCCCGACCCGCAGCAGGTGCTCTGATTGGAGACGCAGACATTTCCAACCTGCACGTACTCGGAATCGCAAGCGGTCAGCGTGCAAGCGCCCGCCGCGCATGCGCCGGTGCCATGGCTGAATGCGGTCGTGCAGTCGGCACAGGCGAACCCGCAACATTGGTTGGTGTCCGCGGCGCACGAGGACCCGGTCACGTGAAACCCGCTTCCGCAGGTGAAGCCACACACGTTTCGTCCGCAGGACGCCGTCCCGTTGACGACGGCGGCGCAGTCCGCGCCTGTGGAACAGCGGGCACCCGGCGCGCACTTTGTCGCGCACGTACCGCCACAGTCTATGTCGCTCTCGTCCCCGTCCCGGATCCGATCGGTACACGACGGTGCGCACGAGCCGTTGGTGCAGATGCCGCTGATGCAGCTCGTCGCCCCATTGCAACCGGCGCCGAATCCGCATTTCGCCGGGCAGCTTCCGCCGCAGTCGACGTCGGTCTCGTCGCCGTCCTTCAACCCATTCGAGCAGGCGCTCGCGGCGCACGCACCGTCCAGGCAGATCCCGCTCGTGCAGTCGCGCGCCACGGCGCAGGCGATCCCGTTCGCACATCTCTGCGGACAGCTACCGCCGCAGTCGACGCCCGTCTCCGCTCCGTTCCGGACGCCGTCGCCGCAGGTGGCCTCCAGGCAGGTGCCGCGAATGCAGGACAGCCCTGCGCCGCAAGGGTTGTTCGCGTCATCGCAGATGGAGGCGGGAGACGCGCCGCAGCCCGCGAGCAGCAGGAGGAACGCGCAGGCGAGGATGCTGCGGAGGCTCATCTCAGAAGGCGAACCAGAAACCGGCTCCCGCGGCGGCGGCCACCGCGGAAACGACGTACAGCACGGTAGCGCGCGACCGCCTCGATTCCGCTTCGCTGCGCAGGCGCGCGTCGTCCGTCGGTGAGACGGTGCCCTGCTGATGCAGCTGCGCCAGCTGGTTCGTGGCGGAGCGAGCTCCCAGGCTCTCCGCGACCGCCACCGCCAGCAGCGCGCCGGCGGTGCCTCCCGCGACCATCGCGGGCCAGCGAACGTGCGACGCGACCTGTGGCCCCGGCATCGCCGCGGGCAGCGCCGCCGGGGGCGCTGGTCGCGCCGAGCTTTCCCTTCGCAGCGCCTCTTCGACTTGCTGGAGCAGGTCCTGCGCGATCGGCGCGCTGCGGTTCTCGGGATCCGCACGCAGGAACGATCCGTAGAGCGATGCGGCCTTGCGGAGATCGCCGAGCTTGCGGTGGCACTGGGCGATGTTGAAGAGCAGCGCCGGCGCGGCCTTCGCCTCGTAGGCGGATTCGAACAGCTGCCTCGCGTCGGCGAAATGCCCCAGGTCGTACTGCCGCTGGCCTTTCTCGTAGAGCGAGCGCGCCAACTCGACGGCGGGATCGGGCTGTGCCAGAGCGACGCCCGGCCGCGACAGCGCGACGGCTGCGATCAGGATCGCGGGCAGGCTGCGGCGCGCCATCGAATACCCTCGCAAGGGAACCCGACGCTAACACGAGGGGTCGGCCGGCCCGAAAGGCGATTCTCAGCCGGCGAGGAGGTGGCGGGCGATGACGATCCGCTGGATCTCGCTCGAGCCCTCGTAGATGGTGGTGATCCGCACGTCGCGGTAATGCCGCTCCACCGGGAACTCTCCGATGTAGCCGTAACCACCGTGCACCTGCACCGCCGCGTCGCATGCCTTGTTCGCCTTTTCGCTGGCGAACAGCTTGGCCATGGCCGCTTCGCGCGCGAAAGGCTTTCCCGCTTCCTTCACCGCTGCAGCCCGGAGCGCCAGCAGCCGCGCAGCATCCAGCTCCGTCGCCGCGTCGGCGAGCGCGAATCGGATCCCCTGGTAGGTCGCGATCGGCTGACCGAAGGCTTTGCGCTCCTGCGCGTAGCGGACGGCCGATTCCAATGCCGCCGTGCCGATTCCGATGGCTTGGCAGGCGATGCCGATCCGCCCGGAATCGAGGCCGGCGAGCGCGATGGAAAAGCCGCGGCCGTCCGGCCCCAGCATCGCGCTCGCCGGCACGCGCACATCCTCGAAGGCCAGCGAGACGGTGCTCGAAGCGCGCAGCCCCATCTTGTCCTCGTGGCGGCCCACGTGGAGCCCTTTGGCTCCGCCTTCCACGAGAAAGCAGCTGATGCCCTTCGGCCCTTCGACGCCGGTGCGCGCCCAGACGATGATCACTCCCGCCTCATCCCCCGAGGTGATCCACTGCTTGCTGCCGTTGATCACGTAATCATCGCCGTCGCGGCGGGCGGCGGTGCGCAGCGCGCCCGCATCGGAACCCGCGTGGGGTTCGGAGAGGCCGAAACTCGCCGCGATGAAACGGCCGGAAGTGATCTCGGGCAGGTACCGGCGCTTCTGCGCGTCGCTGCCGAATCGATTGATGGTCTCGGCGACCAGGTTGTTCACCGCCATGGTCACCGCCGTGGAGGCGCAACCCTGGGCGATCTCCATCATCGCGAGCGCATACGCGACCGCGCCGGCGTGCGCGCCGCCATATTCCTCGGGGATGTTGACGCCCATCATCCCCAGCTCGGCGAGCTCGGCGATCTGCTGGCGAGGAAAGCGCCCTTCGCGGTCGAGGCGGGCAGCAAGGGGCGCCAACGTCTTCTGGGCGTAATTGCGGGCGGTATCGCGGACCAGCGCCTGCGCTTCGGTGAGCTCGAAAAGCCTACTCATTCACCGCCGATGTAGCAGGCGGGGCGCTGGGACGCGAGTACACTTTGTACATCTTCTCGAATTCGGAGGCGAAGTCGGGCAGGCGCTTCCGCAGGACGGCGCGGTCGATCAGGACGCCGTCGATCGTGACCAGCTGGAACTCGCGGGCAACGGCAAACCCTTTCTCGGTGATGCTCCAGCGGGCGTGGCCGTCTTCGCGCAAGACGCCCAGCCGGACGAAGTCGTTGAGGGCGCGCGCAAGGAAGGTGTGCCAGCGGGCCAACCTGCGCTCGAGCGGGTTCGACTCCCAGTCGCGGGCGCTGAGCGGAACGATGTCGCGGATGTGCACGTAGATGTCGCTGATGCCGGCGTTGCCGCCGCCGAACAACAGCGCCGAAAGGAGGGGCGCGCAGAACGTCTGCCGGGGCGTGAGATGCTCGGACATGTCGGCCCCCGTGCCCCAGCCGTCTTTCGGTACTGCACCCTGAATGACCATCTGAGCCCCCCAGGCCCTGGTCGCGGCTACTTCAAGATCGCGTTCGAGATCACCATCCGCTGGATCTCGGATGTCCCCTCGTAGATTTCGGTGATGCGCGCGTCGCGGAAATGACGCTCGACGTCGAGCTCCTTCGAGTAGCCCATCCCGCCGTGGATCTGGACGGCCTTGTCGGCGGCGCGGTTGGCGGCCTCGCTGGCGTACAGCTTTGCCATGCTCGACTCCCGCGAGTGGCGGAGACCGGCATCCTTCAAGGATGCGGCGCGCAGCGTGAGCAGCCGCGCGGCCTCCAGCTCGGTGAGCATGTCCGCCAGCATGAACTGGATGGCCTGGTGCTGGGCGATGGGGACGTCGAAGGTCTTGCGCACCTTCGCGTAGTCGCGCGCTTCCTCGAATGCCGCCATGCCGATACCGATGGCCTGCGCGGCGATGCCGATGCGCCCGCCGTCCAGCGTGCTCATCGCGATCTTGAACCCCTCGCCCTCCTGCCCGAGGCGGTTCTCGAGAGGCACTTCCATGTTCTCGAAGAAGATGGTGCAGGAGGGACTGGCACAGATGCCCAGCTTCTCGTCGGCCTTCTGGGCGAGGAAGCCGGGCGTCCCCGTGTCGACGACGAAGGCGGTGATGCCCTTCGTGCCCTTGCTCAGGTCGGTCATCGTGAAGAGGACGATGGCGTCGGCGACGGGGCCGTTGGTGATCCAGTTCTTGGTTCCATTGATGACGTATCTGTCGCCGCGCCGGACGGCGGTGGTGCGCTGCTCTGCGGCGTCGCTGCCTGCCTGAGGCTCGGTGAGCCCGAAGCAGCCGAGCTTCTCCCCGGCGGCGAATGGCTTCAGCCATCTTTCCTTCTGGAGCTCTGTGCCGTACTTGAGGACCGGATCGCAGTAGAGGGAATTGTTCACGCTGAGCGTCACGCCCACCGAGGCGCAGCCGCGCGAGATCTCCTCGATGGCGAGGGCGTAGGCGACGTTGTCCATCCCCGCGCCGCCCCATTCGCTGGGGACCGCGACGCCGCCGAGCCCGAGCTCAAAGGCTTTCTTCACCGTCTCGGCCGGGTACTTGTGCTCGCGATCCCACCGCTTGGCGTTGGGCTTCAGCTCGCGGTCCGCGAATTCGCGGCAGGTCTCCCGCAGAAGCCTCTGCTCTTCGGTCAACTCGATTTCCATGTTGCGAGGCTCTCGAAGCGTGGAGGGAAAGCGGGTCTTTGATGCTACACGCGCCCCGGGGGCGGAGCAAATGGCCGCTGCCGCACCGAAAGGTGCGGCTCATCGGTCATCTGACCGACCTTTTTGCGTACTTCGCCGGATCCTTGTCGAAATCCGGCTTGCAGTCGGGGCAGCAGAACGCGTAGACGCGACCCTCGTACGTCGCGAACTCGGTTTCCGGCCCGACCCGGAAAACGTCTCCGGACACTGGACACTTCGCCCACGTCCCTCGCGCCGGCTGCTTCTCGAACGACGTCGGCGCGTCGCGGTGCTCTCCCTTGCGCGCATGGTTCGCAGGGTGTTCGTGGGCGATGGCCGGTACGGCCGCCAAAGCCAGCGCGAGGAGCAGCGCCTTCACTGGGCTCCAGCCTGCGCCAGCAGATTGCGGGCGATCACCATGCGCTGGATCTGCGAGGTTCCCTCGTAGATCTGGAGCAGCTTGGCGTCCCGCATCAATTTCTCGACGGGATATTCCTTGGTGTAACCATATCCGCCGAAGATCTGGACGGCGTCGGTCGCCACCGCCATGGCCGAGTCGGCACCGAACGCCTTGGCGTACGACGACTCGATCGCGTCCAGCTTCCCTTGCCCGATGCTCCAGGAGGCCTTCAGCATCAAGAGCCGGGTCGCCTCGTACTTCATCGCCATGTCGGCGAGCATGAACTGCACCGCCTGGAACTGCGCGATGGGCTGGCCGAACGCCTTGCGCTCCAGCGCGTACCGGCGGCTCTCGTCGAGCGCGCGCCGCATGATCCCGCAGGCCCCGGCGGCGATCCACGGGCGGCTGCGATCGAAGGTCTTCATCGCGATCTTGAAACCCTGGCCCTCGTCGCCGACCAGGTTCGCCCGGGTGAGCTTGACGTCCTCGAGGATCACGTCGGAGGTGTCGCTCGCGCGCTGCCCGAGCTTGTCCTCCTTGCGGCCTACCGAGACGCCGGGGGCATCGCGCGGCACGACGAAGCAGGTGATCCCCTTGTGCCGGTCGCGCGGCTCGCCGATGCGGCCGAAGATCGTGTACCACGCGGCGAAGCGGGCGTTGGTGATCCAGCGCTTCTGGCCGGTCATCACGTACTCGTCGCCCACCTTTCTCACCGTGGTGCGCATGCCGGCCACGTCGCTGCCCGCGTCCGGCTCGGAGCAGGCGTATGCCGCGAAGATCGGGGCGTCGGTCAGCATTCCCAGCCATTTCTTCTGCTGCTCCTGGGTGCCCGCGAGCATGATCGGCATGGCGGCCAGGTTGTTGCCGAACATCGTGGTGCCGATGCCCGCGCAGCCGTAGTTCACCTCCTCCGCCATCAGGACGTGATCGAGGGTGGAGAGCCCCAGGCCGCCGACTTCCTGCGGAAGCTCCACGTTCATCAGGCCGATCTCCCAGGCCTGCTCGCAGATCTCCTTCGGGAAGGTGCCGTGCTCGTCCAGCTTCCCCGCGACGGGGATGATCTTCTCCCGCGTGAACTTGCGGGCGGTGTCCACCAGGCGTTCCTGCTCGTCGGTCAGCTTGAAATCCATTTCCTCATCTTCCTGTGAATTTGGCGGGTCGCTTCTCCACGAAGGCGCGCATGCCTTCGCGGCGGTCCTCAGTATCGAACAAGAGAGCGAACGACTCTGCTTCCTGGCGGTTCGCAGCCCGCAGCGTCATGTCGTAGCCGCGCTCCACGAGGCGCTTGGCACGCCCCACGGCCAATGGCCCCTTTTCGGCGATCTTGCCTGCGACGGTGCGGCAGTGTTCGAGGAGCTTCTCGCGCGGCAAGACGGCGTTGACCAGGCCCATCTCGAGGGCGCGCTTCGCGTCCACCCAGTCGCCCGTGAAGATCATCTCCTTGGCGCGCAGCTTGCCCACCAGCCGGACCAATCGCTGCGTCCCGCCGAAGCCCGGACAGACGCCAAGGGTCACTTCCGGCAGACCCAGCCGGGCGTTCTCGCTGGCAAAGATCATGTCGCAGGCCACCGCCAGCTCGAGGCCTCCGCCCAGCGCGTAGCCGTTCACCGCCGCGATGGTGGCGGAGGGGATGTCCTCGATCAGCGCGGTGAGCACGTGGCCCAGCTCGCTGAACTCGCGGGCCCGCCACGGTCCCATCGGAACCATCTCCGCGATGTCCGCGCCGGCGACGAAGGCGCGCTCGCCGGCCCCGGTGAGGATGATGACGCGGGAGTCGGCGCATTCACGGACCGCCTGCGTCAGCTCGCGGAGCGTCTGCGAGTTCAGCGCGTTGAGCGCCTTCGGCCGGTTGACGGTGATGGTCGAGATGGACGGCTCGTGCTCGACCAGGATGTTCTCGTAGGCCATGGTCAATACCTGTAGAAGCCGTGCTTCGTCTTCCGCCCGAGCCAGCCCGCGTCGACGTACTGCCGCAGCAGGGGCGCGGGCCGGTACTTGTCCTCGCCGAGCCCGCGATGCAGCACCTCGGCGATGGAGAGGCAGGTGTCGAGCCCGATGAAGTCCGCCAGGGCGAGAGGGCCCATCGGGACGTTGGTGCCGAGCTTCATCGCAGTGTCGATGTCCTCCGCGGACGCCAGCCCTTCCTGGAGCGCGAAACAGGCCTCGTTCAGCATCGGGATGAGGATGCGGTTGACGATGAATCCCGGCATGTCTTTCGACAGCACGGTGATCTTTCCCATCCGCTCCGCCAGCGCGCGCGTGGTCGCGTAGGTTGCATCGCTCGTCTGCGTACCGCGGATGATCTCGACGAGCTGCATGACCGGCACCGGGTTCATGAAGTGCATCCCGATCACGCGCTCCGGGTTGGGGACGGTCGTCGCGATGCGCGTGATGGGAATGGACGACGTATTCGTGGCCAGTACGGCGTCCCGGGGCATGGCCCGGGCGAGGCCGGCAAAGACCTTCTTCTTCACCTCCTCGTTTTCCGTCACCGCCTCCACCGCGTACTGCGCCGCCCGGGCATCCTCCAACGCGCCGGCTTTCAGGCGCGAAATGGTTGCCTGGGCCTCCTCGCCCTTGAGCTTTCCCTTGCCCACCGCCTTGTCGAGCTGGCCGCGGATGCCGGCGAGTCCCTTCTGGACCAGGTCGGGGGCGACGTCGATCAGGATGACGTCGATGCCGCTCTGCGCCGCGACCTGCGCAATCCCCGCGCCCATCTGCCCGGCGCCCACCACCGCCAGCGTCTTGACATCCAAGGTCGGACTCCTGCGAAGAGGGGCCGGAATAAGCCAGCTTAGGATGCGGAGTCAAATGCGGTAACTTCGTCGTGTGGAGCAGCGCGTCTGCCAGGGAATCGTCGACGATGCGGCCGCGATCTGCGGGGCGCTGGTGGCGGAGCTGCGCCTCCGCGGGGACCTGCTGGACGGCAACGGCGCGACCGCGAAGCTGGTGCAGGCGGCGGTCGGGGGGACGTTGGCAACGCCGCGGGCGCGGCGCGAGGCCACGGCGCGCGGTCTTCAAGAGCTGGTCTCCTCCGGCGCGCTGGCCGATGCGGCGGGCGTCGAGCGGAGCGTCCATCTCGCGAGGTGTCCTCCTCAAGTTGCGCATGCCCTCGACCTCGGGCGCCTGGCGCCCTCCGAGCTCTGGTGCGCCGACGTTCCGCTCAGCGTAGAGAGCGACGCGGCGGGAATGCTCCGGCTCGTGCTGGACAAGGAGCCGCGGCGGTCGTTGCTGCGAGCGCTGCGTGGCGTCGGGCACGAGGCCTCCCTGCAGCTCGCACAGGAACGTGGCCGCCAGCGGGCACTCGCCGATCTGGCGCGCGCGCGCCAGAACCTGGGCGCTCTGGCCGCCGCCGCCGCCCGCCTGAGGCGGGAGACGGAGCGCCGCGACGTGCTGCACGCCATCGCCGACGAGCTGCGCAAGCTCGGATTCGAGAGCGCGCTGCTGCTCGCCGGTCCCGAGGGAGTGACGCTCGCGCACATGTCGCACAAGCGGGCGGTGATCGACGAGGCGATGAAGCTGATCGGGATCCGCAGGATGAGCGAGCTCCTGCCCATCGATCCCGCGAAGTCGCCGTTGCTCGACACCCTCCTCAAGTCGCCCGAGCCGGTCGTGGAAGTACGCTCGCACCAGCTCTTGCGCGCCATCTGGGGAAGGCGGGCATCGGAGCCGGCGCGGGAGCGACTCATCGACCTCCTTCGCCTGTCGCACGTCGTTGCCGCCCCGCTCCGCGGAGCGGGCGACCACGCCTTGGGCATCCTCCTCGCCGCCCCCCAGGAAGGCACAGAGGCGGACCTGGGCGTGCTCAGCTCGTTCGCGCTCCAGGCGGCCCTCGCTCTCGAGCGAACGGTGATGCGCGAGCGGATGCGCGAGCAGGCGGCGATGATCGAGGACGCCGTCGAGGAACGCACGCGCGTCCTCCGCGAGGCCAACGCGCGGCTCCAGGAGGCGGATCGGCGCAAGGACAACTTCCTCGCCAACGTCTCCCACGAGCTGCGTTCGCCCCTGGTGACGATGATCGGTTACACCGAGCTGCTGCTGGCGGAGAAGATGGGCCAGGTGAACGAGCGCCAGCGGCAGTGCCTGCAGGTGGCGCGCTCCTCGGGAAAGCGGCTGCGCATGTTCATCGAGGAGCTGCTCGACTTCTCCCGCTTCGAGCTGACGCGCGAGTCGATGACCTTCCAGCCCTTCGATCTGCGCGAGGCCGTCACCCAGGCGCTCGCGGGCCTCGCGCCACGTTTCCTCGAGCGCCGCCTCAACGTGCGCCAGCGCGTTCCGCACGACGCGCCGCCGGTCCTCGGCGACCGCGACCGGATCCTGCAGGTCCTCAGCAATCTCTTGTCGAACGCCGAGCGCCACTGCCGCGACGGCGGCAAGGTCGTCCTCTCCGCCCAGCAGCGCCGCGGCTTCATGGTGGTGTCCGTACAGGACAACGGCACGGGAATCCCGGCCGCGCACATGGCGAAGAT